>JAZRWX010000023.1:0-25622 GCA_045599905.1 Acutalibacteraceae bacterium | reverse complement strand
CATACGATTCTGGTGTTCGTGCATTCCGCCAAACGCTTATATCCTTCATAATCGGTCGGCCAAAGCGCCTCTTCGATCGCAAAAGGATGATAGGGTTCCAATGCTTTGACCAGCTGAATACGGCTGGGCGCGTCGATCGTGACGTTTGCGGAGGGAATATATCCGATATCGTAGAGCATATCGATTTCGTCGCCTACGGCTTTTCTGGACGCTTCGACCAGTTTGATTTCCGTAGCCATATCCTGCTCGAATCCGCCCCAACCCATTTTAATGGCGGTGTAGCCCTTTTCTTTCCATTTGAGGGCTTCTTCCGCCGCTTCTTCCGGCGTATACGGCATCAGCACACTTGCGTAACAGCGGACTTTATCTCTGTATTTGCCGCCCAAAAGTTGCCAGATCGGTTTGTTGAGTGCTTTTCCGAGTATATCCCAGATTGCGATATCAATACCGCTCATGGCTTGTATGGCGGCGCCGTGATTGCCGTAAAAATTGCTGTGCAGGAACATATCGTCCCAGATTTTTTTATAGTCAAACGGGTCTCTGCCGACGACAACATTCGCAAGTCCCTGGCAGGTTCTGTGGGAGACCGGTGAGTTGATAATCTCACGGATAACCCACGGTGCGGAATCGACTTCACCGTAACCGGTAATGCCTTCGTCGGTGGATACTCTGATAATAATACCGTCCTGTGCGCTGTCGTTGATTTCCTTGACGGTTCCTTTTTGTCTTACGGGGATTGCTTCAACTTTGGTGATTTTCATGGTTTCAGTCTCCTTTTGTTATTGCAGATGCAGGACAGACTTAATAAATCCGTCCGGCTTGTTTTTGGCTAATTGCAGTGCTGTTTTGGCTTCTTCAAGCGGGAATGTATTGGTTATCATATCACGAACGTTGAATTGTCCGGACGCCACTAATGAAAGCAGGGGTTCCCACGCAAGCTGATTGTTGGTGCCGCCTACTACCGATAACTGACGGATGATGATTTCACGCACGGGGAATTGAGGCATTTCGGCGCTTACATCCGGGATTCCGTAGAGAATGACCTGCCCGCCCGAACGTGTGACCTTGACGGCTTTTTCAATAGCGGAGGAATTTCCCGTTGCGTCAATGGATACGTCAACGCCGAGACCGTCGGTTTCCTGCATGATTCGTTCGGTTAAATTTTCTTTTTCAATGTTTATAACTATATCCGCTCCGAAATGCTTTGCCATTTCTATTCCGCTTTCACGGCGAACCGACATAATGACCTTTGATGCGGCAAAGCATTTTGCCGTTTGCAGGAAAGAAAGGCCCGCAACACCGTTCCCCTGGATCAGAACCGTTGCGCCCGGCTTCATGCCGTAGCGGTATAGAATACCGAACGGGCAAAGGGCGGCTTCAATAATACCGGCTTCATCGAAACTTACGTTATCGGGAATGAATTTCAAGCAGTTCTCGGGTACGGTAACATACTCGGCATATCCGCCGTTGTAGGGGGGAAAACCGATTTCGCCGCTTTCTCTGCACAGATGTTTGTTGCCGCTTTCACATTCACAGCAATGCCCGCAAGCCACAGCTGTTTCAACAACGACACGGTCACCCGGCTTGGCTGACTTTACCTGAGATCCCACCTGATCGATAATACCGGCTATTTCATGACCGGGAATCAACGGCGGCGGTCCGAAATCTCCGTTTATCACAGATAAATCGGTCGCGCAAACGCCGGCACTGATCACTTTGATTACGACCCAATCCTCTTTGCATTCGGGGTAAGGATAGTTTTCATCTAATTTCAGTTGACCGTCACGGTCCCAGATGATAGCTTTCATTGATTTGCGTCCTCCTTGCTTTCAATCTCATCCCGTATGGCATTCATTTCATTGCGGCATTCATTTACAAGAAATGCGGCATCCATGGAATAGGCAACGGAATCAAATCCGTTTTTGAAGTATTTGATCGCCGCCGCACGGTTTGCCGTGAAAATCATCGTGAATTTTCCGGCTTCCCGACACGCTTTGAGAATGCGGTTCAATGCGGCAACGAATGCGGGATTATCGAATTCACCGGGAATTCCCATGGCGATGGACAAATCATAGGGACCTACGAAAATTCCGTCTACACCCTCGGTGGCGGCAATTTCTTCGATCGATTCCAGCGCCTCGGTCGTTTCGCACTGGGGAATGAGAAGCACCTGCTCATTGAAATACGCCATGGTTTCCTGCACGCTCATATCAAGCATAAAACCCCATCCGTCTTTTCGGCTTCCGGAAAAGCCGCGGTTGCCGATGGGCTTGTACTTGGACCAGGACACAAGCTGCTTTACGTCTTCTGCCGTTTTTACGTTCGGTACGATCAATCCCTGCACACCGACGTCAAGCAGTTTTAATATTGCCGGTCTGGAAATTCCTCTGACACGGGCAAGCGGCGTGATGCCGCCGTGCTCCGCGGCACGTACCATTGACAGGGTCGTTTCGGCTTCGATCGGGGAATGCTCGTTATCGAAAATCACATAGTCCAGTCCCGCGTAACCGAGCGCTTCCACAACGTTTTCACTTATCAGTTCGCAAAACGTGCCGATGGGTTTTTGCCCGACCGCAATTTTTTCCTTAAAAGTATTATTGGCTTTCGAAGTAAACATATTGTCCTCCTTATAGAATGAAATAATCTATTTCCGTCGGATAGTCAAACAGCAGTTTTGCCCCATCCGCTTGCAATACGTAATCGTTTTCCACGCGAATCCCCCATGAATCGGGTGCGTATAGTCCCGGTTCTAACGTGAAGAACGCACCGGTTTGAATATTATCCTTATGACCTGTATCGAACGCGGGCGTCATATACGGTTCGGAACCGATCAGATGACCCATATGGTGCGGCATCATTCCGCCGTATCCCATTTCCGCGAGCAGGTTTTCCGCATCGCGTTTCACCCTTTCGGCACATATCCCGGGCACTATCAATGACGCGCCGAACGATTGCAGTTTCAGAATGGCACTGTATGCCTTTTTGATTTCAGCAGATGGCTCACCCAGGAAAAACGTACGGCAGGTGTCGCTCCACGTATTTCCGCAACGGACAGACAAATCAAGAATAAACCCGTCCCCGTTGGAAAGTTTGTATTCTGTGGGATCACCGCCAATAAGACCGCAGCGTTTTCCGCCCACAAAGTCCCCGACAAACTCGTGAGAAACATCTGACAGCATTTCATCGACGACGGTTTGGGTAAGCTCGTAAATTTCCCGTTCACTTACACCGGGTTTAAGATGGGCGCGGACCGCATCGTAAACCGCCTTATTCACTTCAAGCGCACGAATCAGCTCATCAAGTTCATTCATAGGTACATCCTGCTTTCTGTAAGATAAAAGAAAAACCGTTGGTCTTTGCGTTTGCGAAAACCAACGGTTTGTTTTAACTTCAACCTTTGCACAACCATTTCGCAAAACGAAGAAATCGAACAGCCCCTATTCCGGAATCACTGTCTGGTCGATACAAAGAAACATATTTTACTTTCAACTCAAATATAGCATTATTGTTTTGATATGTCAAGAATTATTTGCTTTTTGCACGGACTTTATCCAGCAGCATCAAAAAAATATTGACCGTTACCGAAGAAGATGATAGAATTGGCGGTAGTAAGAAACTTCTTCGGAGGGACAGGCATGGATTTTGACGAATTACTTAAAGAGAAAAAATGTTCCTGCGGGAAAACGCATTCCTGCGAAATAAAAAAAGTACTGATATCCGAGGGCGCAATAAACGGGCTTCTCCCTTGCGTAGGAGAACGGTCGCACGTTATTGTGGTCGCGGATGAAAACACGTATCAGACCTGCGGTGATAAGGTCTGCGATCTGCTCGCGGCAAAGCTCGAGTTAAAGCTTATTTACAAAAGAAACGGTCTTTTGGTTCCCGATGAAACGGCTGTTGCGGAACTGCGCGCTCTCGTTTCGGGAAAGACCGACCTGATTCTCGGTATCGGCTCGGGTGTCATACAGGATATATGCAAATACGTCAGTTTCAACGCTTCTCTCCCTTACGGCATCATCGCGACCGCCCCGTCGATGGACGGCTACGCTTCAAGCGGCGCCGCAATGATCATGAACAATATGAAGGTGACCTATACAGCCCATGTCCCGGAGTTCATCATCGGTGACGTCAACGTGCTGAAAACCGCGCCGACGGAACTGATACAGTCGGGTTACGGGGACATCTTGGGGAAGTATTCCTGCCTCAATGACTGGCGGCTTTCCGCCGTCGTGAACGGAGAATACTTCTGTGATGAAATATACGGGCTTACATTTGATATGATGATAAAGACTCAGGGACTTGGAAAAGCTTTGCTCGAAAGAGACCCTGCGGCTATTCAAACGCTTACCGAAGCACTCGTCGGCGTCGGCATTGCAATGGCTCTTGCGGGGAATTCCCGTCCCGCATCGGGATCGGAACACCACCTTTCACACTTCTTCGAAATCGTCGGCATCCTAAACGGCGAGCCGTATTTCCTGCATGGTATAGACGTGCTCTATTCCGCGGTATGCACGGCAGAACTGCGCGAAAAGCTTTTGTCCGTCGAAACCCTCGAAAAGGCGTCGGATTTCGACAGAATTTCGTGGGAAGAAAGCATCAGAAAGATATATACCAAGGCGGCAGACGGAGTCATTGAACTTCAAGACAAGGTCGGCAGATATCAAAAGGACGATATTGCGGTCTACCGCGAAAAGTGGAACGAAATAAAAGCGGTTCTTTCCGAAGCGCCGACAAAGGAAGAAATGCTCGGATACGTTTCGGATATCGGGCTTGATTTTGCGCAATTTGAAGAACGCTACGGCAGGGAAAAACTTGAAAACGCGATATGGTTTGCCAAGGATCTGAAAGACCGGTACACCGTTCTGTGGCTTTATTATACACTCTTTTATAAGGGTTGACCGGGAAACTTTACGGTAAAAAACGGTTTTATTCGTTGACAGCGGTTATTAAGCATGATACACTGGAAAACGAGTTAAAGAAAAAAGGGTTTTTATCATGAAAATCGCATGAAAGTCAAAAATTTTTGTTATTGTTTTGCTTCGTATGTTTCAAATCGTTTTATCAGCCGGCTTTCGGAAACATCCGGGGAATATGAAGATTATTGCCGAACGGTCGCTTTGTGAAATTAAGGATCTTTTGATTTAAGAAAGAGGTTATAGTTATGGTTCATTTTTATCCGGTCACGAATAGTGAAATGGAAAACGATGAATATGCGGTGGAAATCAACGGAAAAGAAGTACAACTGAACCATGCACGGGCATCGGCATATCCTTTCAACCGTCGTTGGCCCGGCCATCAGCGCGATATAAAACAATCGGAAACGATTAGTTTCATTCTGCTGGAAGCGGATGAGAAATTGGACTTTGAAATTACAGCAAAAACTCCGTTTTCTTCGGTGAAAATACGCCCGCAAAGTCTTCACATCACGCCAAATATCATTGATAATAAAATATCGTTTTCACTGGATCAACCGGCGTATTTTACGGTAGAACCATTTGGCAGAAAAAACGCGTTACATATTTTTGTTGATCCCGTTTCGGCGGATGTACCGGAAATCGATGAAAACACGATCTATTTCGGTGCCGGCGAACATATGGCAGGCACGATTCAGCTGAAAAGTTCTCAAACGCTTTTCATTGACGAGGGCGCGGTTGTATATGGCTGCGTCAGCGCGATTGATGCGGACAATATCAGAATCATCGGGAAAGGGATTCTTGATAACAGCAAAAATAAGGAAATCATAACGTTTGAAACGAACGCGGAGGGGAATACCGCCGCGGTAAACAACGCAAAACGGCAGCATACCATCCAACTGGAATACTGCAACAACGTAGAAATCGACGGCATCACAATCAGAGACTCGCTGATTTATAACATCCGCCCGATCGGGTGCAAAAATTTGAATATCAGTAATGTGAAGATCCTCGGTTGCTGGCGATATAATTCGGACGGGATCGATATGCATAACTGCGAAAACGTCTTGATTGATAATTGTTTTATCAGAACATTTGACGACTGCATTTGTGTAAAGGGATTTGACTGTTACTATGATGGTGATGTGGAAGAGGCCATCCGTGACGCCATGTACCGAAACGGCAAGAGTTATGATGTATTCAAAAATGTATTGATAAGAAACTGTGTTCTGTGGAATGACTGGGGAAAATGCCTTGAAATCGGGGCAGAAACCCGGGCAGAGGAAATATGCGACATCGTTTTTGAAAACTGCGATGTCATTCACGTTACAGGCCCCGTGCTGGACTGTATGAACGTTGATTATGCCGCTGTTCACGATGTTGTATATAAAAATATCAATATTGAGGCGGATGAAGAACTTTTAACTCCGATGATACAGAATCGGGATACCGACAGATATGTTAATGCGGGAACGGAATATATGCCGCCGATGATTTCGGTCGAAGTGGTTTATCACGAGGAATATTCCGCAAAGGGGAAGAGAAGAGGCAAAAACACAAATATTACTTTTGAAAACATTCGTATTTTATCCGCCAAAAAGCCGCTTTTTATTTTCGGCGGATATGATACCTTGCATAAAACATCCGATATTATATTAAAAAATATATTGGTTAACGGAATTAAAATTTATGATAAATCGCAGTATGAAATCAAAACGGATGAATTCTGTGAAAATATTGTAATCGAATAATTCCTTTGGCAGAAAAACTCATGAAAGAAGAATACAGAAATGAAATTAGCAACAACGACAAATGATTTTGATCGATTTTCCGACAGTTATTTGGAAAAAGTAAAATATGTTACCGATTCGGGCTTTCGGCATATCGATCTTTCAATGTATAACGTGAAAAAGAATGATGAATTATTCTATAATGATAACTGGAAAAAAGTGGTTGAGGATTTAGTGAACTATGCGGCGGAAAACGGTGTCGACTTCGTCCAGGCACATTCACCGAATACCAATAATTTAGACGGCGAAGAAGGTTATCGGGAAGCCCTTTGGAAAACGATACGTTCCATTGAGATCTGCGGAATGCTCGGGATTCCGAACATTGTGGTACATTCCGGTTACGGAACAGAATATACGGATAAGGAACAATGGTTTATTGAAAACAAAAAGTTCTGTGAAGAACTGTTTCCCGCAATGGAAAAATATAATGTTAACGTTCTGTGCGAGAATACGACCCGGGCCAATATGCCCAACTGGTATTTTCTTTTCACCGGCAAGGATACAAGAGAATTTGTGGAATATGTGAATCATCCGCTGTTCCACGCCTGCTGGGATACCGGGCATGCCAATGTTGAAGGTCCGCAGTATGACGAAATAACGACACTCGGAAAAGAAATGTACGCGATACACTTTAACGATAACCGCGGAACGCAGGACGAGCATTTGATCCCGTTTATGGGAACCATGAACGTCGACGAAGTTATGTGCGCTTTAAATAAGATCGGATTCAAAGGACCGCTGACCTTTGAAAGCGGTTCGGCGCTGCGTTCGGCAAAGTCCTGGTTTGGAAACCGGGTCGAGTTTACGCCAAAAACAGAATTATATGAACCGACTTTGTTTTTGCAGAAAGAAATTGAAAAATTTATGTACAGTACGGGAAAATACATTCTTGAAACTTATGACTGTTTCGAAGATTAACGGCTGTTATTTTGAACGATTGTTATAAGGGCGGACTAACTTTACGGTAAAAAACGGTTTCATTCGTTGACCGCGGTTATGATGCTTGATACAACGGAAAACGAGTTAAAGAAAAAGGGGTTTTTATCATGAAAATCACAGTTGATTTTACAAAGAATATCGGAAAAATCAAACCGATGCACGGGGTCGGACAACCGCCGTTTTCGCTCTTGTTTGACGGTATTGACGTCAGCGGGATAAACAGTCTGAAAGAGGCGAATATCCCTTATTCCCGTCTGCACGACGTGGGCGGATCGTACGGCGACAGTGTTTATGTCGATATCCCGAATCTGTTCCGTGATTTTGACGCCGACGAAAACGATCCGGAATCCTATGATTTTATCTTTACTGATAAGTTGCTGGAAGCATTGGTGGAAAACGGGGTGGAACCGTATTTTCGCCTGGGCGTTACGATCGAAAACGCGCACGCGATCAAGTCATACCGTATTTTCCCGCCCGAGGATTTTGCCAAGTGGGCAAGAATTTGCGAACACGTTATCCGTCACTATAACGAGGGTTGGGCAAACGGTTATCACATGGGCATCACCTATTGGGAAATCTGGAACGAGCCGGATAACGAGGAAGAAATTGCTCTCAACAATATGTGGAAGGGAACGGCGGAACAGTATTACGATCTGTATGCCGTTACTTCCCGGCATCTGCGTGCCTGCTTCGGGGACACAATTAAAATCGGCGGTTACGCTTCCACCGGGCTGTATCTCGCTTTTATGATCAACGAACCGTGGTTCCGCGAGCCGCACGAAGTCAGTCACTGGGAAGAACGCGCGATCTACCACACCAAGTTTTTGAAAGGGTTTCTGGAACGCGTCAAAAAAGACGATCTGCCGTTCGATTTCTTTTCGCACCACAGTTATATGACCGTTCAGCAAACACTTGCCGTTCAAAAATACGCGGAACAGTTGCTTGCCGACGCGGGTCTTGCCGACGTGGAGTTCCACCTGAATGAATGGAACACGGACCGGACGCGGGAAACCAGAGGTACTTCACAGGCATCGGCGAACGTTGTGGCTATGATGATCGCCATGCACGAAACCAAAATGAGCGTGATGTGCTATTATGATGCCCGACTGGGTATCAGCGTATATGCCGGATTATTCAATCCGCTGACACTTGAACCGTTCTGTACGTATTATTCTTTCAAGGCGTTCGGATATCTGTACGGGCTCGGTAATCAGGCGGAAATTGCGGGATGTGAAGCGCCTGTTTACGCGCTTGCCGCGTCGGACGGGGAAAAGAAAGCACTGCTGATCACCAATATCGGTGAAAAGACCCGAGTCGAGCTCAATTTGCCCGGGGATTTCAAGGCCTATCAAATTGACTTTGACCATCATCTGACACCGGTCGATGTGAATGCCGGGGATTTTGAATTGGATCAGTTCCGGACCGTTCTTTTCAAGAATGAATGATCCGTAAAACATAAACGCCCAAGCGAAATATGTTCTGATTAAAAAATAGTAAGCATTCCGTTTGATAAAAGAAAAACCATTGGCTTCGCGTTTGCAAAAACCAATGGTTTATTTTTTTGTGTAACCGTTTTGTAAAAACGGTATTTATTTGTAAATGCAGCATACCATGATTTTAGTTGTGCTATAATACTTTATTGCCGTCAGATCCGGGCAACGCCGGTTTCACGCGCGGTTTTGATGACCGCTTCGGCGACGACCTGTGCCACACGCTGATCCAGCGCGGGAGCGATAATGTTTTCTTCGCTGATCTCATCGTCCGGAATCAGGGAAGCCAACGCGTACGACGTCGCGACCTTCATTTCCTCATTGATGCAGGAAGCGCGGCAGTCCAGCGCGCCGCGGAAAATACCGGGGAACGCCAGCACATTGTTGATCTGATTGGCAAAATCCGAGCGTCCGGTCCCGACCACGCGTGCGCCTGCCGCTTTGGCAAGGTCGGGCATGATTTCCGGCGTGGGGTTGGCCATGGGGAAAAGGATGGCGTCCTGCGCCATCGAACGCACCATTTCGGGCGTTACGACATTCGGCGCGGATACCCCGATAAACACATCGGCACCGGCTATGGCGTCTTTCAGCGAGCCGGTTTGATGATTCCGGTTGGTTATTTTGGCAATTTCCTCCTGCGCGGAATTGTTATTGGTGTCCCCTTCGCAGATGATACCGAAACGGTCGCAGAAAGTAAGATTTCGCACGCCCATATTCATTAGATGCTTGCCGATGGCAATGCCGGCGGATCCGGCGCCGTTGATCACGATCCGTACTTCGTCAATTTTTTTATTCACCAGTTTCAGCGCGTTGATCAATGCGGCAGCAACGACAATGGCGGTACCGTGCTGATCATCGTGAAAGACCGGGATATCACAGATCCCTTTGAGTTTTTGCTCGATCTCAAAACAGCGGGGCGCGGCGATATCTTCCAGATTGATCCCGCCGAAACTGCCCGACAGCAGATAAATGGTACGGACGATCTCGTCCACGTCCTTGGACTTGATGCAAAGCGGAAAAGCATCTACGTCGGCAAAGGTCTTGAATAAGGCACATTTGCCTTCCATAACCGGCATTCCGGCTTCGGGACCGATATCTCCCAGCCCCAGTACGGCCGTGCCGTCTGTAATGACGGCGACCAGATTGGAACGCCGCGTCAGTTCATAGGATTATTAATATCCTTTTGGATTTCAAGACAAGGTTCGGCAACGCCGGGTGTGTATGCCAGCGAAAGATCCTTTTTGCTTTGGATCGGCGCGCGGGTAATGACCTCGATCTTTCCGTTCCATTCGTAATGTTTTTGCAGGGATTCTTCTCGGATATTCATTTTTTTCTCCTTATAAGTATCTTGAATTATTTTTTGCGCGGTTTTTTAGCAGACGCCGAAACCGCAGCATATTTTTCAGCAGAAACGGGCGGCAGAAAATCAGCCACTGCCAGACCCATACCGCGATCCGAAGCCATATATTCCGGCACGAAATGATTTTTCCGTGTTTTTCGATATTTGTTACCCCGGCAAGGATCTGTTCGGGGGAAATCGGTTCAAGCGCGGTTTGCGCGTCTCCGCAGACGAGCAGGGTGCCGTCTTTTTCAACGCGGAATACACGGTGCAGAACGCAGGTCCCGTCAAGCCGACGGTAAAATACGATTTCGTTTTTCTCGGCAGGGTGGACGAATGCCGTCAGGATCACGGCATCGGTTTTATGCCGCAGAAACGGCAGCATACTGCGCCCCGTCACGACAAGCCGGCAATCCTTTCCGCTTTGCAGCAGTTCGGTCATACGAGGCAGTGCTTCTTCCGGAGAAAGTAATTCACCGTTCATGTCGCGCCTCCTTGCAATATATCATACCGGTTTTCCGGTCAGTTTTTCGATCTGTTCGGCGTTCAACTGTACCGCGCGTCCGTCGTCGATCGAATATACGCGATCGCAGGAAAGCAGTACGGTCGGACGGTGGGTCGTTACGATGACCGTGCGGCGCCGATCGTCTTTCAGCATATTATGCAGAACCTTTTGTTCGGTATCCAGGTCCAAAGCCGACGTTGCCTCATCCAGCAGCATGACGGGCGCGTGACTGACTAACGCCCGGGCAATGGCAAGCCGCTGGATCTGTCCTTCGGACAAGCCGCTTCCGCGTTCGCGAAGCGGGGAATTGATACCGTTGGGCAGTCGGCTGACAAACCGTTCCGCGCAAGCCGCTTTTAACGCGGCTTCAAGTTCTTCATCGGTCGCCATGGGGGAAGCCAGCCGCAAAGCGTCCGCTACCGTTCCGGAAAAAACGACTTTTTCCTGAGCAACATAGGTGATCAACGGGCGCAGGCAGGGAGAAAGCGGCACGCGCTTTTCGCCGCTGATGACGGTGATCTGACCGCTTTGCGGGGTGATCAGTCCGAGCAGCATCCGGATCAGCGTCGTCTTTCCGCCGCCGGAAGGACTGACAATGCCGATGATTTCACCCGGCTGCGCGGTGAATGAAAAATCTTTCAGTACGGGATCCCGGGTCTGATATGAAAAATCGACGTGATCGATCTCTATGGCAATACCGTCCGTTTCCGCACTTTTCAAAACGGCTTCCGCTTCTTCGGAAATATTATGATCTTCACGGGGCAGGGAAAGGATCGTCATGATCCGGCCGGCCGAAACGGTTGCCGAAACAGCAGAAGGGATCAGCGAAACCAACGATGAAAAAGAGGTCGCCACATAGCCGGAAAGTTGCAGGAAAAGAACCATGGTGCCGAAACTGTCCCCGCGCCACAGGCGATAAACACTCCACGCCAGACACAGGCCGGAAACCCCAAATCCGATAACGGAAAGGATCAGCTGGTTCAATACCGAAAAATCGGTCGATTCAATACTGGCGGTTTTATAAAGTTCTTGCAGATCGCTCAGCCGTCCGTTGAATTTTTTATTCAGATTAAACGCTTTGATCGCTTGAAGATTTTGCAACGATTCTTCATAAAACGCCGTCAGCTTTGCCTGAACTTCCCGGACTCTTCGGTTTAGCAGCTGCATTTTTCCGATCAGAAAACGGGACAGCAGAAACGTGACCGGCGCACTGATCAGCGCGATCAGTGCCATAACGGGATCATAGATCAGAATGACGATCAGGGTACCAATCAGTTGTACCGAACCAGTAATGAAACTCGGAATCCAACCGAGAATACTGCTTGAAACGGTGGAAACGTCACTGTTGACACGGGTCAGCAGGTCGCCGGAATGATATTCCAGCGAAGACTGCCAGTCTACCGCGAGAAAACGCCGGAATACGTCGGCGCGTATTTCGTTGGAAGCGCGGATATTCAACCGCGTTGTTACCAGACGGGTCAATGCGGTCATGATCAATCTGGCAAGATTGACACCGATATACAGCGCAATGACCGTGAAAAGAAAAGATTTATTATGATCGGTTACGGCATCGATCAGTTTTTTGGAAATAACGCTGCCGATCAGACCGAAAAAGGTGGAAAGAAGTCCGAGGAATATGTACAGACCGATCGTTGCACGGTACCGCGCGGCATATTGATAGATCCAGCGGGTTTCTTCAAGAAAAGTTTGAATTGCCTGCTTGGTAAGACCTTTTTTCTTTTTCGCCATGCCCATATTCCTCCTTTTTGTTTAGTTTTCTTTATCGGACTTGTCAGACTTATGGTGTTTCTTCTTGGAACTGCCGTAATGCCCGTATCCGTAGCCGTAACGCTTTCCGTATCCGTATCGACTGCCATAACCGTAGCCGTACCCATAGCCGTAATGTTTGCCGTGTCCGTAGCCGTAGCCGTAGCCGTAATGACCGCCGTGACCGGATGAAGATGCGCGGTTCAACACAAAACCGCAGATTTCGGCACCGCCGGCGGATAAGAACTGGACACCGTCGTATATTTGCGCGGTGTTGGCAAAATCCTTGCGGATGACGTAGACTGTCTTGTCAACGTAACGTGAAATCGTTACCGCGTCCGCCAGCAGATGACAGGGCGGGGTGTCAATAACAATATAGTCGAAATGCTTCCGGGCAGATCCGATGATATGTGCCAGCCGAGCATCTGTTAACAATGATGTCGGATCATCGAAAATCTCATCGTCCGCGAAAACGTACAGCGAGGTGTCCGGAACGTGCAGAAAACACACTTTATCTACTTCGTTTGCCAGGTAGTGACCCAGTCCGGTTGAAGGGGTCGTAAGGTTCAGTATGTGTTTCACGCTCGGCCCGCGCAAATCGGCGTCGATCAGTAAAACTTTCTTATCGTCCCGTGCCAGCGAAAGTGCGATATTGGTTGAAATTGAACTTTTCCCCTCTGATGGAATGGTACTGGTGACCAGGATCACTTTATCGTTTTCGGAAAGTTTGCGGATCAGATTCAGACGCAGTAACCGGAAAGATTCGCTGAACGGGGAATCGGAATCCTTCTTTGTGATCAAAAGTCCGTTTTCTTTGCTGACTGCACGCCGCTTGACCGGGACGTCCGGTACGTGACTGAGACAGTTCAGATTCAGCATTTTTTTGACGTCATCGGAACTTATGACGGTTTTCCGAAGCATCGCCAACAGCACCAAAAGACTAAGTCCGATCAGCAGACCGATGCCGGCCCCGATTGCGCTATCCCGTTTCCATGAAAAAGAGTTGAATGGCGCTGTCGGCAGAACGGGTTCTTTACTGATACGCAGCTGTGTGTCGCCAATCACCTGCTGACTGACCTGGGGATATACGTCAATAACAGCCCGAATGACGTTGTAGGCATCCTGCGGAACCGAACTGGTGACCTCCAATACGAAAAGACTGGTTTCGGCAACCGACATTGCGGTGATGGATCCCGGAATATACGGTGTACCGAGTTCTTGTTGAAGGAGTTGCTGCATAACATCGGATTCCAGAAGATTCGGGAAGGTTTTTGCGGCAAGTTCGGCGGCTGTATTGCCGAAGTAGTGACCGGAATTGTTCAAAATATCCGTATTGCCATTGTAACTGACACGTACTTCAAAAACCGCCTCGGTTTTATAAAGCGGATGAAACTGCCGCCGGGATATCAGGAATGCCAGACCGCCGCCGATCACGGCGAGAATGAGCAACAACGCCCAAAAACGGCGCAGCAGCATCAGCACAGTCCGGTATCGGAATCCCACCAAATCGTGTTGAGAAGGTTCTTCTTTTTTTTGTTTTTCCATAAAGTACCTCTCGGAAATAATCAGTTGTTCTTATCGGATTTATGACTGGCAGAATTTGATCTGCCATAACGTCCGTATTTGCCGTATTTTCCATACTTCCCATATTTCCCGTATTTTCCGTGTCCATAGCCATAACCGTAGCCGTAACCATAGCCGTACCCGTAGCCGTGTGAACGACCGGAAAGATGCCGTACGTCATTGAAAATGTAACCAAGGAAATTTGCTTTTCCGCTGCGCAGCGCGTCGATTGTGTCGTTGATCTGCGGTGCCGGAACAATATCCTGCCTGACCACTAATACGGAAGCGTCGGCAAGATCGCTGAGACTTTCACCGTCGGTGAAAAAGCCGAGCGGGGGAGTATCAATAATGATATAATCAAACTGTTCACGGGCAGTATTGAGAAAATCTTTGAAATAAGCGGAATATACCGTTTCGATCAGTTTCGGATAGGCATGATCGTTCAATAGTGCGATCAAACCGGTATCAGGATCGGTATGCGCCGATCTGAGAATTTTTTCGGCACTTGCTCTGCGGGTGAGCAGGTCGCCGAGATTCTCTTTAACTTTTGCGCTTAAAATAACATTCTGGACCGGTCGGCGAAGATCAAGGTCGATAAAGAGGACGGAATTGTTTTTTGAGGCGATGGAGAGCGCGGTGTTTACAGCCAGCGTTGATTTGCCTTCCGCCTGCATGACACTTGAAAAAATGAAAATTTTATTGCCTTTACTATGTTCGTGTTCAAACTTTGCCGCGATACGGTGGATCGCTTCTGCGAAAGAAAAACTGATTGCCGGGGAAGTGATGATCAGGTTGCGTTTTCGCCTGCGTTTGGCAGAACGTTCATGCGGAATGGTCGTGATGATATGTGCATCCAGTTTGTTTTTGGCGCTCGTTGTATTCTGAATGGTATCGTTTCGCAAATAGATATATATCAGTGCCGCAATCATCAATACGCCAAAACCGCCAGCGGCTGCCAAAGCGATTTTTTTGGTGTTGTAAACCCGGGAAACAATGACTGAAAGTATGGGGGTATTCAACGGTGTTAAAACAGCTGTGGCTGAAACGTAATCGGAAAGATCGGCGTAGTTGGTGATAATTGCCTGAATGATTTCCAAAGCACTTTTCGGGGAAGAGGATTTCGCGGTGACGGTGATCAGATTGGTTTCTTCCAGTTGCTCGGCGGTAATGGTACCGTTGAAATTATTGCCGATGGTGTTTTGAACGGCTTCGCTCATTACATCGCTTTGCAGCAATTCCGAATAAATCGCCGCAACTTCGGAAGCGATCGTGGCATCGTCAAAATATGAGATCGCGCTGTCGGTGCGGGAACGCACGGCAAACGTCACTCTGCTTTGATAAGAAGTGGAAAGGATTCCCTGTGTAACGGCAATACTTCCCATAGCGCCGATCAAAGCGGCCATGATGATAAGCCAGAATTTTCGCAGCAACATCCGCAGAATACACAGTGGCTCGATTTCCGACCACTTGACAAAAGTTGATTGATTACTCATTATGAATCCTTTCTTATCTTACGACGACAGCCAGATATGCCGTGTCACTTTGGTGGCTGTATGTTACGGTATATGTACCGACTTTTTCGGTATTGACGGAAGACTGGATCTGAATATCCTTTTTCGGGATCGCGGAACCGTCGGCTTTTTTAGCGGAACGCAGATAAGCATCCGGATCAAAATCACTGTTTTCGGGTACATAAACAATATACTGTTTCAATAATATCGTTGAGGAAGAAAGAGTGTTGCCGATGCATACCGGCAGGGTCAGACTCTCCGTGTCACCCATACTGTTGCTGACCTGAACGTTTACGCTGTAAACACCGATATAATTGGTGTTGATGTTCTGGGACGTGATCCGGATCGAGGAAGTAATGTCACCGTCTATCACGTCGGTGGCCGTCAAACGGTCCAGTAGCGTTACGGTTTCGCCCATCGGATATACCAGCGGTTTTGAAAGTGAAAACCGCGGTTTTTCATAATCCGTATAATGCAGTGTGCGTTGAAGGGTGGCCATGTTGTTGGAAGAATCAAACACAATGTAACTGATCTGCGCGGTATCCTTTGTGATCAGGTGTGTGACCCCTTTGATCAGAATACTGCCGGTAATATCTCCGTCCCGGTCATCGGTAGCGGTAACACCTTTCAGCAGATCTTTATCGGTATGCTTGACCGAAACGTCCAGTGTGTCCGTATTACAACGGATGACCGGCGGAGTGTGGTCAACATATTTCCGGTTGTAATAGATCGTTCCGACGCAAGCCAGCAACGAAAGGATAAACAAAATAACGGTAATTCGCTGTAATAATTTCATGGCAATATCCTTTTCTTTCAAGTGGGGGAAAGCATCGGTTGATTACGGCAGATGCGCCCCGGATTTTCTTCTAACAGGATTTCGGCGTATACAGGATCGTAATTCTCTTCAATGAAGGTGCGAACCCCTGCAAGGTTTGGCGTTCGGGCATCGGTCGCGTGCGCGTCGCTTGCGACGACGTGGGCAAGACCGCAGGAGAGGATCCAGTCGGCGGTGCGTTCGGCCGCCGGACCGAGTCGCCCCAGAATGCTGTCTTTGTTCAGTTGAATGACGACCCCTTCGCGGAACCACCGTTCAATGATCATTGGGTTCTCCTGAACGGCGTCATACCGTTCGGGGTGGGCAAGGACGGGATGATAACCTTCCTCAACAATCGCCGAAAGAATGTCATCAATAAAATCCAGTTCTTCGTCAAAAAAGAATTCGATCAAAAGATATTCGGAATCGGCAAGGGTTTGCAGCATTCCGCTTTGCAACAGTGCCGGCACTTCCGGTGTACCGAAAATTTCAGCACCGGGCAGCAGTTCCAGATCGATTCCGGCGTTTTTTACCGCCGTTTGCAGGGCGAGGAAATGATCGGATAATTCGGAACCGCGATAATTCTTCCGGTCGGTTTCCGGCAGATTGCTGTGCGGTGTCATGATGATCGTTCGGGTACCGCGTTCGGAAGCTAAAAAAGCCATTTCGACTGCTTCGTCCAAATCTTCCGCGCCGTCATCGACCATTGGCAGTATGTGGCAGTGGATGTCTTTCATAAACGCCCTCCGAACATAAATATCCATATTATCATATAGTTTACCACAAAGTATAACATATTTCATGTTTATTCGCAAATGTAATAATATTTTATTCATCATATATAGTTTTTTTGGCGTTCCGCTTCGGAATAGCAATGATTTTGACTGATAACGGCGAAAAAACGAATTCGTTTCGGGCGTTTTTCTTGACAACATTGTGATTCCGTGTATAATATATTTTGGATTTATATGCGGGATAAACCGACCACATAACAAGCCCTGCCCGCACGGGGCGGACTTGTTATTTTTTTGATGAAAGCCGGTGTATTAGTGAAAAAGAAAACAGGATTTTTTGTGGCGTTAATCGGCGTGATCCTGACTGCTGTGATCGCTTTGGCGGTATGGCATCCGTGGACAAAATCGCCGGATCAGAAATCCGGAAAACCAACCGTTTCCGAAGCGCCGCAACAGCAGAAAACCGCCGTTCCGTCTGAAAAAGATTACCCGAAACTGGTGGATATGAATTTTGAAGGGATTTGTGTTACCGGCGCCGAAAACATGGGCGGTGTTTTTGTCGAAGACGGCAGTGATAAAGCGGTCGATTCGGTTTTTACCGCCGCGTTTCAGAACAACACGGGAAAGACCTTGCAGTTCGCGGAATTGAATCTCGGCTGCGGGGGACAGACGTATACGTTTGATATCAGTGTTCTGCCGCCTGCCGCTAAGGTGATCGTGCAGGAAAAAAATCGCAAAATCTGTACGGAAAAAGAGGGCAGTTGGTCGATTTCCGCCACTTATTCGCCGCTGTGGTTTGAGAATGAACCGCTGATGTACGAAAACCTGTTTTCCGTCACCGGAAAGCCGTACAGTATTGCCGTAAAAAACGAAACTTCGGCGGATGTAAAAGGGCCGATCCACGTCTGCTATAAACGGTGGGACGGCAATTATTATATCGGCGGGATCGCCTATCGCAAAACACTGGAAAAAGGCCTTTTGGCAGGGGAATCGGTCAATTTGTACGACGGTCATTACGATCCCGATCGGTGCCGCTGGATGTTTGTGGATTATGTTTCGTAAACAGTACCGGCTGGGGAATTTTATGTTTGCCGTGGATTCTTCGGTGTCGTTTCAAATGCCGGCGGAATTCGACGCGTTTCTTTGCGCGGAGGGACAGCCGGATTACGTTGTGCGAACCGATGATTCGTTCGGTAAAGATCCGATCATTCCGTGGCTGCTGGAAGATAAAAATCTGCGCTCCGTACTGTTGGAACATCGCAGTGCCGTTCTGCACGCGTCGTATGTGGTCTGTGCGGGAAAAGCCCTGCTTTTTACTGCGCCGAGCGGCACGGGAAAATCCACGCAGGCAAATCTGTGGGCAAAATACCGCGGCGCGCAAATCGTCAACGGGGATCGTGCGCTGATTCAGAAAACCGATGCCGGTTTTACGGCAAACGGCATTTTTTACAGCGGCAGTTCCGGTTGCTGTCAAAACATAACGGCTCCGGTGGACGCGGTCGTTGTACTGGATCGCGGTAACGCGGAAATCACCCGTCTGAACGGGGTGGAGATCGTCAAGGCGGTACTGCCGCAGCTGGCGTATGATACCGCCAAACCGCAGGATATCATCATGGCTTCCGATCTGCTGTCCGAAATGGCGGCAGAAGTGCCGTTTTGCCGTCTTTCGGCGACGATGGACGAACGCTCGGTCGAAGCTTTGGAGAAGTTCCGGAAAGGATAGAAAATGGCAGTTGATCTTACCAATTACAGCGAGCCGGGATTGAACCGGTATCTGCATAATCGCGCAAGGATCAAGGGCGTACCGCTTGCCGGTAATTTTGAATTGACGCCTTGCTGTAACCTGAACTGCAAAATGTGTTACGTGCGGAAAGATCCGCAGTATGTCCGTGAAAACGGCGGATTGATCCCGGCGGAGCAGTGGCTCGACTGGGGCAGGGAAGCCGCCGACCGCGGAATGCTGTTTTTATTGCTGACGGGCGGCGAACCGCTGGTCCATCCGCAGTTCAAAGAAATCTATACGGGATTGAAAAAACTGGGATTGATGATCTCGCTGAACACCAACGGAACGCTGATCGACCGGGAAATGGTGGAGTTTCTGGCGGCGGACGCGCCGACGAGAATCAATATTTCGCTCTACGGCGGATCCCTCGAAACGTATGCCCGGCTGTGCGGTGACGCTTCGGCGTATGAACGCGCGATGTGGGCAATCCGTGCCCTTTGCGAAAAGGGGATCAATGTCAAACTGAACTTTTCCGCCACGCCGTCCAACGCGGCGGATATCGCGGATGTGTACCGTGTCGCCGAAGAATGCGGTGCGCGTGTGCAGGCGACGGCGTATATGTTTCCCGCCATTCGCCGGGGATATGAATTCAAGCCGTATGACCGTTTTCTGCCCGAACAGGCAGGACGGGAAATGGTGGAAAACGACCGCCTGCGTTATACCGCCGAGCAGTTTGCCGCGCGTGCCGATGCGGTAAAACAAGGCGTTTTTGTCGCCGATCCGGAAAAGGAATGTATGGACCAGCCGGATGAACATATCAGCTGCCGTGCCGGACGTTCGTCTTTCTGGATGACGTGGGACGGAAAAATGGCTCCCTGCGGTATGATGACACAGCCGCAGGTCGATGTCCGGAATGTCGGTTTTTCGTCCGCCTGGGCGGAGATCCGCCGTGCTTCGGAAGAATTGTATCTGCCGCCGAAATGCGCCGCCTGCCCCGCACGGGTGATCTGCCCGGTTTGCGTGGCGGCGTGCTTTGCCGAAACCGGTTCGTACCATACCGCACCGCCTTATCTGTGTGAAACCACGGCGGCTTATCTGAAAATGCTGGGCGCGTCTGCCCCGAACGGAAAGGAAACGGAATTATGAAAATCGAGCGTGAGTTTGTCCTGCGCAACATTGCCGACGACTGGCTGTTGGTGCCGGTGGGGAAGGACGCCATTGATATGAACGGTCTGATCCTGCTGAACGAACTGGGCGTTTTCCTGTGGGAACGCATCCCGACGGCGCAGAATGAAGAAGAACTGCTGGCGGAAATTCTGCGTGAATACGACGTTTCGGAAGCCGAGGCACGCACCGACATGGAAGCGTTCTTAAAAAAACTGCGTGATCTGAAAATTCTGGCCGAAATCGGTTGACATAACCCGACGAATGATATGTATGATATGCACAAAAAAGCTGTAAAATTTCGGCTTTTTTGTGCTTTTTTTGTCTTGACTTTTCGCCAAAAATTGGTATAATAATTACAATTATACGTGTAATGTGGAACATTAGGTCTTTCTCGTTTCAATTTATGCGTAAAAGGCGGTTGAAAATCGGCTTTTCGCTGTGTCCGCCAAAAGGATTATTTTGCCGAAAAGGCAGCAAGTTTGTTCATCGTTTTTAAGGAGGAGAATTTATGAACAACAAAACCATTTCACGTGTGTTTGCAGTTTTGTTGGCAATCGTAATGATCGTCGGCCTTTGCCCGATCGGAACCTTTGCCGAAACCGCAAGCGAAATTGTCGTGATCGCCGGTTCTGATTTCCAGGACGCCAGGGGAGACAGTTACAGTGCCGCAAACGTCACTGCCATTCTCAACCGGGTCCATGCGAATCACCCGACAGCGAACGGCTTGGTCTTCTGCGGAGATTACAGTAAGAGCTTACCGACCCCGAATATCGCCACCAGTGTTTCGGCGTTGCAGGGTGCTGTCGAAGGTATTTACGGCAGTAATGTCAACGAAGTGTTCGTTCAGGGCAACCACGATCAGCAGACGCCCAGCACTTCCAATAAATTAGCCGCTTCCGGCGCGCATGATACGGACGACTACGGCGTTTTTGTCATCAATGAAGACGATTTTACTTGGAAAAATCCGGATACAAGCAAATCGGTCATTCAGCAGACCGCCGCGAATCTGGAAACTTATCTGAACGCCAAGATCGCTGCCGGTTACACGAAACCGATCTTTGTCGCTTCCCATGTTCCGCTCCATTATTCGGTCCGTACCGAAGTGGACGGTGACGGCAAATACGGCCGCTATCTGTATGACGTGCTGTATGACGCCGGTCTGGCGGGACTGAACATCGTTTTCCTGTACGGTCATAACCATTCGCAGGGATGGGATAACTATCTCGGCGGTGCCGCTATGTTCAAAACCAAAGGTGACAGCATCTTTGTGGCAAAGAACGGCAGCAAGACCGAATACACGACCGAACCGCTCAGCTTTACTTATATGAATGCCGGTTTCACGGGTTATTATACCGACTATGAACCGGGCAGTGATAATTCATATACCAATTCCAGCGGTGTTGACGGTACAAGAACCATGTCGGTCTTTACCATTACCGGTAATACCATGACGATTGAGCGTTACGATGCCAACGGTATTCACAATCTGAAAAGTGCCGGCGCCCAGAATCTGAAACACTCCGGTACTACGAAACTGAATGACGATCTGGATACCACCGTGGTCGCCAGTCCGTATACCGTCACGCTGACAGAAGGCGGATCTGCACCGACGACCCCTGTCACGAAGGAAGACGCCGCTACCGGCATTTCGGTTACCGCTCCGGCGATCGATGCGCTTTCGGTCACCGCGCTTTCCGCGAACAAGACCTTCACCGGTGTCAAGCGTTATGTTTCTTACGATATTTCGCTGACCGGCTTTACGGAAGGCAGTACAGCCACCGTTTCCATTCCGGTTCCTGCCGGTTATGCCGCGGATAAGGTACGCGTCTTTTATGAAAATAACGGCACGCTGACCGATATGAACGCCACCGTCGCCAACGGTTTTGCGACCTTCACCACCACCCATTTCAGCGTGTATGATCTGGCTGAAATGAATGAGTTGGATTGGACCGAGATCCCCGGCGAAACGTCCTATAATTATGAACTCGACACCGACGGGGTCGATTCCGGCAGCCAATACCTGATCGTCGCACCGAGCAATGCTTATGCCCTCGGTACCGATCTTGCCCGTAAGAGCATCACGCTGGCATCGAACAACACCGTGGCACAGACTTCGACCCGTGATTACGAGTGGAAGATCGACTTCAATGAGTCGACCACCACCACTACTTACGACTCTGTTGAGGTTACCACCACGGTAGGCCGTAACGAAACGCAGAATCTGTCCAGTTATAATAATAAAGGTTATTATTATTTATTGAATGATACTTATACACTTGTAACTAACTTGAAATGTACAGGTTCTGATAATAAGCAAAGTAACCGTACCTATACCTGGAAAAACGGGAATACGACGATTCTTTCCGGAAAAGGCAGTGATTATACAACGATAACGCTGTATAATAACCCAGTCACCACAACCAATACCAATTATTATATTCACAGCGGCAACACCTATCTGCGCCGCGCGAATAACAGCAACACGCTGACCACAGGTAATAGCAGCACATATTACCGTTTGTGGAAGATCGCTTCGGACGGTGACGGAAAGTACGCGGTTCGTTCTAATAATTATGATTCCTACTACATCCGTTATAGCAGCAGTTCGTTCAGTCTTAACAATACCAATACCAACCGTGTCCGTCTTTATAAGTATAAGGACACCAGCACGGTCACCGGCGGTTATGCGGCGCTGGATGCGGATGAGTTTATTTTCCGGGTCGGAAAGTATGACTCTCAGGCAGAAGTCGAAGCGTATATCCGCGATAACATCGCCGTTTACTTTGCCGAAGCCGCCGATAAGTCGGACGCGGCGGAAGTGACCGACTATACCCTGTCCGGAACCCTCCGTCCGGGCTCGGTTTCCGCCGATATGCTGACCGTTTCCTATGACGGCGTTGAAATCGGTCGCATTGAAGTGAAATTTGTTGAAAGAACCGTTACCAGTATTTCGTTTGACGTCAACGGTTCCGTTCCGTTTGAATCCAAACGCTTTACCCATACCGGCTCAACGCTGCACGTTGTTTACGATGACGGCAGTTTTGAAGATATCCCGGTCACCCTCGAAATGATCGAGAACGGCGTCGTTCTGGCGCAGACCGCGGGTGAATACAATGACCTGACCCTGACCTACGGCGGTCAGACGGTCAGCGGCTATAAGTTGACCGTCATCGCCGAAGATTTCCCGCAAAGCCCGAATCCGGGCGCCGTTACCATCGGCAAGACCGCGACCGGCCTCAACTTCCAGGAAACCGGCGTGGCGCAGGTCGAACTGACGGCAAAGGGTATTCCGTACACCAAGGGATCGGACGTTATCGTTATGCTCGATACTTCCAGTTCCATGAAATACGGCGCGCAGGCCGGTACGCAAACAGCCGCAGTCGGCAAACAGCGTATCGATATGCTCCACAACGCGCTGAACCAGATGCTGGCAAAATTCAGCGAGAAGAACGGTGAGACCGACCCCGATATCCGTGTGGCGATCGCCGATTTCAACGGTTATACCTATTTGAAGAACAGCAGCGGAACGCCGGCGGCAAAGAACTACGTCAAGGACAGCGGCGGCAGCAACCCGCCCACCACGTCGCCGGATGCCAGAATCTTTACCGGTAAATCCACCGCGACTTCGCTGGAAAACTTCGGCGATCTGACCGACGCGTTCGTTCCGGTTACTTCCAAGACCACCACGCAGTGGAGCACTTTGGTCAACAACATCACCGCGAAAAGCGGTACCAACTACGACTATGCGTTCGATACCGTTTATCAGATGGGTGAAGCCATCAAGGCGAAGAACGAAGCCGAAGGCGTTGACCGCGACCTTTACGTCATCTTCATGTCCGACGGTTGTCCGTTCCAGTATAACTATGTTACGGCGCAGTCGACCAACCCGCATTGGAACAACTTCCTGACCGGCACCGACTTTGATCCGACCGATACTTCGTACAGCCACATGGCAAATCCGGAGTTTTATAACGCCGCCACCGGCAACAGCCACCGCATGGCAGACGCCATCAAGGGCGATCCGGCGAATGATTACGAAGTCATCAAGATCAAGAACAATGCCTATTCCATGGAAGAAATTCCGGGTCTTGGCGCTACCATGTACTCCATCGGTTTCTGCATCTATACCGATAACGATATTAAACAGGAAACCATTCAGCACGTCATTGAAAACCTTGCTTCCGAAGATGAAAACGGCGACCGTCTGTATTTCAACGCCGAAAACCAGACCGAACTGGACACCGCTTTCACCCAGATCGCTGCCAACTTTAAGGTTGCCGGTACCAACGCCGTCTTCAAGGATAAGATGGGTTCGGAATACGATATCAAACTTTCCCCGATCTACAATATTGCCACCGGTGAAAAGGTCGGCAATTCCACCATGCAGTTCGCGACCTACGAAATCTGGACCCGTCAGAATTATCTGGACGGTCTGTGCACGGCGGATCAGGTCGGTACCCGTAAGTCCGAACAGGGCACGGTACTGGAAACCATTACCTTCACCGGTGCCGATAACAAAAACCTGGGCGCGACCGAAATCACCGGCGCAACGTCCAGTCTGCTCGGCTCGGAAAACATTCTGGTCACCGAAGACGGTCACCGCAAGATCAAGGGACGCTATATCACCTACGATCTGGATACCGAAACCTTTGACTGGAATATCGGCACCATTAACGAGGTCGAATATGCCCTGCGCTATAACGTCTATCTGACCGGTACCGGCGAATATTGGCGTGAAGCCGGCATTTACCCGACCAACGACTACGCCGATCTGCATTACACAAACTACGCGGGCAAGGATGTCGTTCAGGAGGCCCCGATCCCGACCATGCCGTGGGATACCGCCGTTGTTTACTACGGTTTCTATCTCGTTAACGAAAACGGTCAGCCGATCGACTCCAACGGTAACGTCACCTCCTTCGCCAACCGCATTCCTGTTTCCAACGTTCAGTTGGGCGACAAGGTTTACTTCCATGATTCCGACGTGGTCAACGCCGGTGTCGTCGCCGAAGAAAACCTGCCCAGCGAATATTCGCTGTATGACGAGGATGCCGCGTATGATATCCGCGTCAGTACGACGGGCAACAGCCATTGGGAAATCACCAAGGGCGACGTTGATACAAAATCGACCTATGTCACGGATTACGATCCGAACAACTCCCAGGCATTTACCAATACGATGGAAGTAAATGACCCGACTTATAACTACGCGCGTACGACCGTTTGGTTCGGTGTTGTTTACAAGATCGGCGCCATTCCGGATGCGATCGTCATCGACTACGGCATTCCGGTGGAAATTTCCGTTCTGGCCAACGATATGTTCTACAACACCGGCAGACTGGTCGGCGTTTGCGATGAACGTGAGCC
>JAZRWX010000022.1:0-1890 GCA_045599905.1 Acutalibacteraceae bacterium | reverse complement strand
AATGCAAAGCAGCAGTAAAAAGCGTATTGCCCGATTGTGGTAACGCCATCGTCAATAACCACCTTCGCGATCTCGTCGGAATAGGTTGCCCACGGGGCGTCATACGCATAGTTTTGCATTTCACCGGTGCCGGAAACGGTCAATGTATAGGCAGAACGGTCATATACCCAGGTTAAATTTGTACCGCATTTTCCGGAACAGGTTTCCGCCGAAGCCGTAAACATCCCGAACGGAACGACTGCCAGCAACAGACACAAGCATAAAATCGCCGATATTAAACGCATTGGCTTTTTCATCATTTCAAACTCCTTTTTGTTTGTGATAGTATAATTATACCATTACGATAAAAAAAATGCAAATGTAATATGCAAAGCCGTCTGTTTAATAAATTTTTCCGCCGAAACGGCAAGAACATTTCGCAGGATAAAACATTCTGCGACACCGTTCAAAACGAAGTACGGAAAAGCGCCTTGTCAAAAGGCGTTATTTGTTTTTTTCGGTCGTTTTCGCCCGACCGAAAATGCTTTACAAACCTGTCCCGGTTTGTCATAATGGTTTCAACAGGAGGCGAACCGCCATGCACACATTGATCGGACGACGGATCGTTATGCTGCGTCCCGCGGAAATCCGTTCGGCGGGTTTTACCGCCCGACGGCACTTTGACCGATATGAATTACAACGGCTGGCGGACAGCATTGCCGCCAACGGTGTGATAGAACCGCTGATCGTACGAAAAAACAGCGGTAGTTATGAACTCATTGCCGGGGAACGGCGTCTGCGTGCCGCGAAAATGGCAGGTCTGCGCCGGATCCCCTGCGTGATCCACAAAGCCGATTCCACCGTCAGCGCTTTATACACCATGCTTGAAAACGTACAGCGAAAACCGCTGGATCCCTTTGAAGAAGCCGAGGCGCTGAACAGATTATATCATCATTTCGGTATTTCGCAGACCGAAATCGCCCTGCGAATGGGCATGACCAGCGGTCAGTTGGCGGACAAACTTTGTTTTCTGCAACTCTCCCCCGAACTGCAAAAAAAGATCCGGCAGGAAGAACTGTGCGAAGCGCAGATCGAAAAACTGATGCGCCTGCCCGTGGGGGAACGTGCCGCGCGGCTGGAACTGATGCTGGGAAATCTGCCGCCGGTCGAACAGCCGAAACCACAACCCGCGGCGGAACCCGTACAGATCAAAGAACCCGTACAGGAAGAACCGGTGCGGAAAAGTTCCATCGGCGACCTGCGGATCTTTGCCAACAGTCTGTATAAACTGGTTGACACTACCCAAAACGCCGGGATCAACCTGCAAGTCAGAAAAAGCGAAAATGAAAAATACGTGGAATACCGCGTAAAGATCCATAAAGAAAGTCTGAAAAACGGATGTCATCAGTTAAAAATCTGCTGAACGGTCTTTTCCCCTTTGACCGTTTCGCGATTTTTATATAGGCTGTGAAAACAGCCGCCATATTCATCCCCACACACAGAGCCGAGGCGTTTTTCGCGCCCCGGCTCTGTGTGTGGGTGGAGAATCATTTTTTTACCGTTTCCGGCATATATTGAACAGAAGCAAAAAGAAAGGCGAGAAAGAGTATGCAAGAATATTATCCCGAAGGAATTTTAAGCGAAAGAACCCCCATGATTTTCACCCCGGCGAATCTGTCAGCGGCGATCCAGAGCGGTACCGTACTGGAAGCGCCGGCGCTGATCTGCGACACCGAACACAACCTGATCGTTGATTTGGGTTGTATGCGCGGCATCATTCCGCGGAAAGAAGGTGCCATCGGCATGGAGGACGGAACGACCAGAGATATTGCGCTGATCTCACGGGTCGGCCGCCCGGTATGCTTTGTCGTGACCGAAATCTGCACAGGCGAACACGGTCATCCCATCGCA
>JAZRWX010000021.1:0-7317 GCA_045599905.1 Acutalibacteraceae bacterium | reverse complement strand
ATTGTTGATTATGTACCGATTGCTATTTGGAGGAATTTATGATTACGTTATCGCAAAAAGACGCTGTCACCCAAAGAATTTTGGGGGAACAGACGTTTTCGTCGTCGGCGAATTATCGGCCGTTGTTTTATTTGCATTGTTTTCCGTATGACGGCGGACAGTTGGTCTATAATACGTTGACGGCACAAGCGATTTTTCTGTCTGCGGAAGAAAGCGCGGTATTAAACGGCAGTTCTTCATCGTCAAGCGAAACGGCGGAAAAACTGGTGAAAGACTGGTTTTTGGTGCCGACCGATTTCGACGACAAAAAATTTGCCAAACAATTCAGCGATATGGCGTTGAGTGTCAACCGTATTTATACCCGTCCGCCGATTAATAGTTTTGTGATTTTTCCGACGACCGATTGTAATGCCCGCTGTTTCTACTGTTACGAACTGGGCAACAAGCGGCGAAATATGACCGAACAGACTGCCCACGACGTCGCCGATTTTATTGAACGGCGGCGGGATCCGTCTGCCGAAAAGGTGACCATCCGCTGGTTTGGCGGCGAACCGCTGTATAACGTCAAAGCCATTGACATCATCTGCGAAGACCTGCGCAAAAAGGGTATTGCATACCGCAGCAAAATGATTTCAAACAGCTATCTTTTCGATGACGAAATGGTAGGCCGCGCGGTCGATTTGTGGCATCTTGACTGGATACAGGTCACATTGGACGGCACCGAGGAAATTTATAATCGCACAAAAGCGTTTATTTATAAGGACGGCACCAGCGCGTTCAAGCGCGTCACCGATAACATCGAGCGTCTGCTGAAAGCCGGTATCCGTTTGCAGATTCGTATGAATATGGACGACCATAACAGTGAGGATCTTTTTGAACTGTCCCGACAGATGATCGAACGGTTCGGCAAGTATAATAATTTCCGAATATATTCATTTTTGCTGTTTGAAGATTCCTGTGCCCGCATTCAGAATCGTGCGGATGATGACCGACACGGTCTGATCGAAAAGCAGGTTGCTTTGCAAAAGTTTATTCAGCAGAAAACGGGCGTTGAACGAAAGGCAACCAGTTACATCAAGCGCACGACCCATTGTATGGCGGACAGCGATCGAGTTACCACCATTCTGCCCGATGGGCAGCTTGGCAAGTGTGAACATTATCTCGATGACCATTTCTGGGGCAGTATTTATTCGGATGAGGTCAACTTTACCGAACTGAACTGGTTCAAGCAGACCGGTCCGGTCTGTGATGACTGTGAAAATTGTAATTTCCGTCCCATGTGCCTCTATCCGCAATGTTGTTGCAGTATGCCGCACCGTTGTGATGATTTTGATAAGTTGGCACGCAAAAAAACTTTGGTAGCGCAAATGGTTGCTATTTATAATAAATACAAAAAGGAGCATGAATCATGAAATTGACACACAAATTTGTCGCAAACGAAATCGGCGGACATTTTATTGCTGTTCCGGTAGGGGAAGGGCAAAGTCCTTTCAACGGTTTTGTAAAACTGAACGAAACCGCACGTTATATTTTTGATCAGTTGAATGAGGAAATCTCCAAAGAAGAACTGACCGGCCGTGTGGTCGGAAAATTCGGCTGCACAAAAGATCTTGCGGAAGAGAACGTCGATTATATCATTGACGGTCTGCGCAAGGCAAATCTGCTGGCGGAATAATCTTTATGGCAGATTGTCATATTGCCGGTCTGAACATCCGGTTCGAAGATGTTTTCGGGCAGCTGGAACGCACGGTCGTCGGCTTTGACGCCGGCTTTGACCGCCCCGATATCACCGTTCGCGTCACCCGGGACGATATTGCCGCCGAACGTGCTTTTGACAGTGGTGAACACGCGTCTTTTGGCGACGAATGGTTTGAACCGTTTGCCGCGTTCCGCTGTCTGGGTAACGTTCTGCCCCGGTACAACGGCGTGGTCATGCACGGCTGTCTGATTCAGGCGGGGGAAAAGGGGATCCTTTTTACGGCGCGCAGCGGAACGGGAAAAACCACGCACATGATGCTGTGGCAAAAACTGCTGGGCGACCGTATGAATATTGTCAACGGGGACAAACCCGTTATGCGGTTTCTTCGTGAAGATGACCGCGTCCCGTTCGGCTACGGTACGCCGTGGGCGGGGAAAGAGGGCCTTCGTACCAATACCCGGGTCGGTTTGACCGACGTTTGCCTGATCGAGCGCGCGACCGAAAACGAAACGGTTCCCCTCAGCAAAGAAGAGGGTTTTGAACTGCTTATGCGCCAGACCTATCTTCCGCCGGAGCAGGATATGCAGGAAAAGACGGGGCAGCTCATAAAACAAATCGCGGCAGGCGTCCGTTTTTGGAAAATCCGCTGTAATATGGATATTTCCGCCGCCGAAACGGCGTATCGGGCGATTTTTGAAGGTCAGCCGATCGACAGTTTGCCGACGGTGCAAAACACGGCTGTTCCGCAGACGCTGAAAGGCCAAAAGGTGCTGACCGGCGTATATATGCCGACGGCGGACACCGAAGAATTCACCCTTTCCGACCTGCCGTTCGAGCCGGTCAAGGTGGTCATTTCCAATATTGATACACTTACCGTTCCGCCGCGTGACGGGGTCATGTACTGTGTTTCTTTCGAGTATGATAAATTCGCGCGCAAAATTCCGGTAATGGGTATTGCACGCACCGAAACGGTACAGAATTTCGCGGTTGCCAGACGCGCCCGTCCGTTTAAGGCCGTTACGCAGACCGAAAATTCCTTTTCGGTACGTGGATTTTCCGTTGCCGGTAAAACGCTTCGTTTTGCCGCGGGTAAAAAATATATTTATTTTGTTTCCGGGGAATGAAAATGAAATTGCTGTCTTTGAAAGCTTCTGTTGAGAAGCGATTGAAGCCTTTTTGGCGTTTATACCTTACAACAAGAGATCTGGGCTATACCGGATTAATGCGTGGGTGGATTTTTGCGGATATGTGTTACTGCCGGTTGAAATTCGGCGCAAACGCCCGGGAGTATAAGCTGTATCGTTTCGATCGGCTGAAAAACCGCTTCCGCAAAAATTATCTGTTGAAATATGACCAGTACAAGACTTACGCGTATATTAACCACGGGTTGGAAAAACGCGGCGGAAAAGCGGCACAGTATGAAACGCTGGGCAGTGAACTGGTCGGTCGGGATTGGCTTCAAGTCGATGAAGTCGGGTTTGACGACATTCTCGCCTTTGCCGAAAAGCACGGAAAAGTACTGTTCAAACCCTGTCACGGTTCCTGTGGCGAGGGTATATTTGTTGTCGATTACGGCAAGCAGGGAAAAGACGGGTTGATCGACGCGGTCGATTCTGTAAAAGGGCAACGCTATCTGTGCGAAGAATATATTGTCCAGCATCCGGTTATTGCCGCGCTGCATCCGAATTCGGTCAATACCGTCCGTGCGCTGTCGCTGTTTGACGGCGAGACCGTGCAGATCCTCGCGACCACGCTGAAATTGGGCATATCTGACTGTGTGGTGGATAATATCCGCCATGACGGTCTGGGGGCGTCTATTGATATCAAAACCGGCATCGTCTTCACACCGGGGTACGATTTTGACCGAAACGAATATATGATCCATCCCGAATCCGGCGTACAAATCATCGGTACCAAAATCCCGAACTGGGAAAAGGTGCTGGACATCATTGAAAAAGGCGCGCGGATCGCCGCCCGAAATCCGCTGATCGGTTGGGATATTGCCGTGACCGAAAACGGGGCAAACATTGTCGAACTGAATAATCGCCCCGGTACACATATCATTCAGATGTACGATTTGGTCCCGAAAGGGGAACCGGTCTATCGCTACATGAAAAAATATCCAGAAAAACTGCGTAAACTGTCGCGGAAGGATCGAAAAAGGATCCGCGAGAAAATTCGCTGAACAGGATTTTGAAAAACCGTCCCGACCGGGACGGTTTTTTGCTGTAATATGCGGTTTTTATCTTGCTATTTTTGCGTGGCAGTGGTATAATTTCCCTGATCAGACCCAGTACGAAAGGAGTAAAACGATCATGGAAATTTATACCGCTAAAACGATCGACAAGGTCAAGGCAATGTACGGAAAATACAGAGAATATCTGTTCCGCACTTTGGTGCAGCTTCCTTGTGAGATCTGCCGCATACCCGCACCCGAAGACACGCCGGAAGTCCGTTCCCGCTTTACTGTGGAAATGCCGCGCGACGGTTGGGAAAAGGCTTGCCTCGGCGATATCTGGGGCGGCGATTTCGGCTATGCGTGGTTCCGTTCCGAATATACCGTTCCGGCGGAATTCGACGGCAGAAAACTGCTGATCCTGCCTCACACGGGCTATTCCGAAGCCCTGCTGTTTCTAAACGGCAAGGCGGCGGGTCTTTTTGACCGAAATCCGGAAGTGGTCGGCAATGCGCCGCGTCTTCACGAAGTACAGCCGCTGACCCTTTCGGCAAAGGCGGGCGAAACGTTTGAGATCGCATTGGAATGTTATGCCGGTCATCCCACACCGGGAACGATGCCGGATGAAGATTTTTATCACAACCCGCTGAATTTTTATCCGATCAATACACAGCGCCGGTTTGAGTCGCTGGATATTGTCGAGTGTGACGAGATCGTGGCGGAATTCGTTATGCAGCACCGTACCGTGAAACAGATCCTGGACTGCTATGATGAAAATACCGCCCAGCACGCCGCGGCGGTCAACGCTTTTTGCCAGATCTATAAGATTCTGCCGCAGCATCCCGAAGAAACAACTGCCGACTGGCATCCGGCGCTGGCGCAGGCAAACGAGATCTTAAAAGCCGTTACGGGGCGCAAAACCGCCGACGGGGAAGAACTCGGCTACGTCGGACTGATCGGGCACAGCCATCTGGATACCGCGTGGCAGTGGCCGGTGCGTGAAACGCTGCACAAAGCCGCCAGAACCTTTTCCAACGCCCTGCGGCTGATGGAAGTTTATCCCGACTACCACTTTATTCAAAGTTCGGTCGTGTATGATGCCTGGATGAAAAAATACTACCCCGATATCTTTGAGGGGATCAAAAAGAGAACGGCCGAAGGCCGGTGGGAACCCAACGGCGGCGCATGGGTCGAATGCGACAACAACATTCCGTCGGGTGAATACGTTGTCCGTCAGTTCCTGTACGGTCAGCGCTTTTTGAAAGAAAACTTCGATTATCAGGCGGACTGCTTCTGGCAGCCCGATACGTTCGGTTATTCCGCCGCCATTCCGCAGATTTTGAAGGGGTGCGGCATTGATTATTTCCTGACCACGAAACTTTCATGGAACGAAGCGAACGAGTTTCCGCACGACTCCTTTATCTGGAAAGGGATCGACGGTACGCCGGTGCTGACGCACTTCAACATTAATCACGCCTGGATCGACGTGGAAACGGTGAAAAAGAACACGCTTCCGGCCATAAAACATCCCGAAGTCACCAACATGAAACTGTTGTCCTACGGTTTTGGGGACGGCGGCGGCGGACCGAGTTATTCCATGCTGGAAAGCGAAAAGATCATCAAAGACATGGCAGGAATGCCGAAATTGGAGCAGACCACGGTCAGCGCCTTTATGAAACGGTTGGAAAAAACGGCGAAAAACCTGCCGGTCTTTTCGGGTGAGTTGTATTTGGAACTGCATCGCGGTACATTGACCCAGATGCACGACATCAAACGCACCAACCGTCTGCTGGAAATCGCCATTCATAACTATGAACTGCTGTCGGTCCTGCTGGGTCGGTCGGATGCCGAACTGCTGGATGGCGCGATCAAGACTTTGCTGACCAACCAGTTCCACGATATTTTGCCCGGCACCTGCATCGAGGACGAGCATAAGGTCGCGATTTATGAAAATACGACCGCTATCGAAAACCTTGCCGGCGGCATGGCGGCGCTGTTTGACGGATCAGCCGCCGAAAAGAGCATCTGCAATACGCTTTCGTGGAGCCGTGACGGTCAGATCGTTCTGAAAAACGACAACTTTGTGCCCGAAAACTGCGTGGCGCAGACCTATACGAACGTCTATGGCGAAACCTGCACCGCCGTTTCGGGATTGAATCTTCCGGCGTTCTCAGTCACCGCGGTCAAAGCCGGCGCGCCGAAATCGTCGGAATGCCCGTTCAAGGTGGACGGCAGTCATATCTCCACCCCGTTTGCCGACATTGTCATGGAAAACGGCAGGATCTTGTCCTACAAGACCAAAAACGGCACCGAGGTCGTGGACACGACACCGCTCAACACCCTTTATTTCGGGGAAGATATTCCGCTGATCTGGGATAACTGGGATATTGATTATGATCAGACGCAGAAAATGCTGCCGGTCGCCGAATGTGTATCGAGCGAGATCGTTTCGATCGGCGCACTGCAACTGCGTATTCGCGTCGGTTACCGCTTCGGCAGTTCCACGCTGACGCAGGATATCGTCTTTTACGCCGACACGCCGCGCGTGGACTTTGAGTCGGTCGTGGACTGGAACGATCCGCACAGTCTGTTGAAAGTCGGCTTCAAGGTCAACGTTCTGTCGGACGATGCGCGTTTTGAAACCCAGTTCGGCAACGTCAAACGCCCGACCCACGAAAACTACGGTACGGATAAATCGCGGTTTGAAGTCTGCAACCATAAATGGACCGATCTGTCGGATACCCGTTTCGGCGTGGCAATCCTCAACGACTGCAAATATGGTATTTCCGTTCAGGGCAACGATATGCGCCTGACTTTGCACAAGGGCGGCTGCCGCCCCGACACGCGCGGAGACGTCGGTGTTCACCGTTTTACCTATTCGCTGCTGGTCCACGAAAGCGGCTTTTCGACCGACGCGGTCATTCGTCCGGCGTACGAACTGAATTGCCCGGTATTGGCATTTAACGGTGCCGCTGCGGTGAAAAACGGCACTTCGCTGCTGACGGCGGATGCCGAAAACGTCATCATCGAAACGGTCAAACCCGCCGAAGACGGAAACGGCTTTATCGCCCGTTTGTACGAAACTGAGGGCAGCGCCGCGCATTGCAGTCTGACCTTTGATCCGGCGGTCAAGGCAGTGTCGGTGACCGATATGCTGGAATATAAGGACGAACCGCTGACAGCAGACGCGCAAAGCGTCCGGCTGGATTTCAGACCGTTTGAAATCAAAACGCTCCGTTTGGTGAAAGACTGATTCTGAAACCCGCAAAAATTGACGGCGTCCCGTATTTTGAAATAAGAATTGCACAAGTCCGTAAAAAACGGACAATGGAAAAAAACACCCTCCTATGGTAGAATAAAAGAAACTACCATAGGAGGAATTTTTATGCCAAGAAGTTATAGACACATAGAGCAATATGAAAAAGAATTGCTGAAAATGAAA
>JAZRWX010000020.1:0-1893 GCA_045599905.1 Acutalibacteraceae bacterium | reverse complement strand
TTATAGGTTCCTGCATTCAGTTCAATAGTACCGGACCAGGTTTTTTGCAACTGATCGTAGGTCGGAACGTTCCCGGTCAGGGAAGTTTTTACTTCTTCACCAGATGCCCAGTCGGTAATTTCGATATTGCCCGTTTTGCTGTTCTTTTCAAACTTGTAAAGGGTCGTGGGTTTAGATACTACCGTGTCATCACCGGTCCCCGTTTGAACCGTATAGTAAATTTCACGAATGCCTGAATATACAATACTGTCTTCTGCCACGGCAATATCGACAAGAACATTGCCGTTATAAAATCCGTTACTGTTGGGTTCGCTTTCTGCCTTCAAAGTAATCGTACTATCGACATCATCATAAACGATACCGTCGGTGCCGATGTAATTCACATTTCCGGCAGCGTCAACCAACCGGGCGTATACAACAAATTTTTCATTCGCATTGATCGGATCGACATTTTTTGTAAATTTACCTGCGTTATACGCTTCTTCAAGCTCTGTCTTATTGTAAGCGTTTTCCCCGCTGGTCTTATAATACACAACCGGTTTATTAGGCGACGTTCCGACATTCACAGTAGTGGAAACAGTAATTTCCTGCTTTTTCCACACGCCAAAGGTCAAAGCAGACAGTACATCTTCCCAAATATTGGAATCATCAATTTTGATGCTTCCGGTCGGGATAGTATTATCAACCGTGAATTCCCACACGCTATCGACCGCCGGATCCAATGACACCGATTCATTGGACAAACCAGCTTTATTTGTATACGTACCGATTTTCCATGAATGATTTGCTTCTTTAAAAGTGACGGTAGCAGTCTGTCCGCTCCATGTGATCGTATAGGCATTTGAATCTTCCGTATCAATAATGATGGCATTCTGCGCTGCTGCCCGATCAAAACAACTTGCTCTATCCGTATAGCTGACGGTCGCCGTTCTGCTTGTATAATAACCGGGGTCGGCATCGGCGCTTTTGGTTTCGTTCATCGATACCGTGACCGTCGGTTTGGTTATATTGATCTTCAGATCATACGTTAGCGTCTTTGTATTGCCGGCGCGATCGGTAACAGTAACCATCACCTTGACTTTATCACTGTTGTTCAGCATGGAATCAACAGTAAATGCCAGATCATTATCTGTTATATTTAATATCTGCCCGTTGGGATCTTTATCATAATCATAAAGGGTATCTTCCTGTGTGACGATATTATCACTGGTGACCTGATATTTAATAGACTGAATCCCGGAATAGTTCCCGGTGTCTTCCGCGTAAACATTTAGTTTAATATCATTGGTATAATAAATGTTTTCGTTGGGCTCCGATCCAGAATCATCGGTGACAGTCATGTCGGGGGCAGTGTTATCGGAAACAAAGGTTACGCCATTAAAATTATTATTCACTTGCCATCCTTTGTTAAAATAATTGACCGTCACATTTGTTGCACCGCGATCATCGTTCCACGAAACGGTGACACTACCTGAATCCGACTCTTTATCAGTCACTTTTTCCCAATTACCAAATTTATTAATTCTATAATATTGTAGATATGTTGCGAATGCTTCTTCACTCCGTGACAGTTCCACAGCAGTTACACCCTTGGCAAAAACATATGTAGTCGGGTTTCCGTCCTTATTTTCGATCACACGAACCGCTTCCGGTTTGCAACCGGTTGATGTTGTATCATCTGATTTCTTAAAGGTGACAGTGACTTCCTGATCGGCAGAAATCTTTTCAATCTCCAACGAATAACCGCCGTCCGAAGGTTGCACTTTACCTTTCATATCCACAGTCTCATCCCCGATGGTGACGGTAACCGTATCATAGGTATAACCACTGTCCGGTTTGATCGTGATAACAGGACTTGTGCCGTAATCGACCAGATCCGCGGGGACTACTACC
>JAZRWX010000019.1:0-14114 GCA_045599905.1 Acutalibacteraceae bacterium | reverse complement strand
GAATAGGGTGACCTGCCTTTCGGTTTTGTCTCGACAACTCTACCTTAACACAGGTTCGCTCTATTCGCTATCCTTTTTTTATTCTTTGTCACACATCATTGTAACACATACACAATTTTTGAAAAAATATCGGCGGCGTCTATTGACAAAGCGGTTAGTGTATGCTAAACTTTTGGTTAGAGTGTGCTAACTTGGAGGAGAAAACGATGACGTTGAATGAATTGGCGATCGGGCAAAGCGCGGTCATTACGGCGGTCGGCGGCAGCGGCGCGCTGCGTTGCCGGTTGTTGGATATGGGGCTGATCCCCCATACGGCTGTCACACTGCAAAAGGTCGCGCCGATGGGCGATCCGATAGAAATTTTGGTGCGTGGGTATGAACTGACCCTGCGGATCGACGACGCCAAAGAAATCGAGATCGAGGGGGTATCCGCATGATTTTTGCGCTGGCAGGGAATCAGAACTGCGGAAAAACCACCCTTTTTAACGCGCTGACCGGCTCGAACAGCCATGTCGGCAACTTCCCCGGGGTCACGGTCGATCAGAAAATGGGGGAGATCCGCGGGCAGAAAAACTGCTCGGTCGTGGATCTGCCCGGCATTTACTCTCTGCGTCCCTATACGCAGGAGGAAATCGTTGCCCGTGATTTCATTCTTAATCAGAAGCCGGACGGCATCATCAATATTGTCGATGCTACGAATATCGAACGGAATCTGTATCTGACACTTCAACTGCTGGAACTGAAAATCCCCATGGTGCTGGCGCTGAATATGATGGATGAAGTCCGCGCCAACGGCGGTACGGTGGACGTGCGGAAGATGAGTGAATCGCTCGGCATTCCGGTTATCCCCATTTCCGCCGCGAAGGGGGAGGGCGTTTCTGAACTGATCGGGAAAGCGGTGCAAACGGCAAGGGAGCGCAAACTGCCTGTCGTGACCGACTTCTGTGACAGTTCATCGCCGGTCCACCGCTGTACCCACGCCGTGATCCACCTGATCCAGGACCACGCCGACAAACTGGGTATTTCGGCGCGTTTCTGCACCGCCAAGGTCATTGAGGAAGATCCCGAGATCATTGAACAACTGGAACTGGATCAAAACGAGATCGAACTGCTGGAACACTGTATCGTTGAAATGGAGGACGAGTCGGGGCTGGATCGCAACGCCGCGCTGGCGGATATGCGGTACACCTTTATTGAAAAGGTCGTTTCGATTGCGGTCGTCAAATGCCGTGAAAGTAAGGAACACCGCCGCTCTATGGCGATCGACCGGGTGTTGACCGGCAAATATACGGCACTGCCGTGTTTCTTCGCCGTGATGTTTCTGGTCTTTTATCTGACTTTCAACGTGATCGGAAAATTCCTTTCCCACCTGATGGAACTGGGCATCGGCACGCTGACCGGTATCGTGGATCGTGCCCTGACGGATTACGGCATCAACCGCGTGGTCCACAGTCTGGTGATCGACGGTATTTTCGCCGGTGTCGGCGGGGTGCTGTCATTCCTGCCCATTATCGTGGTACTGTTTTTCTTCCTTTCCATTCTGGAAGATACGGGATACATGGCGCGTGTGGCGTTCGTAATGGATAAATTGTTGCGGAAGATCGGTCTTTCGGGACGCAGTTTCGTGCCGATGCTGATCGGCTTCGGCTGTTCGGTGCCGGCGATCATGGCGACCCGCACGGTATCCAGCGACCGGGATCGCAAAATGACGATCCTGCTGATCCCTTATATGAGCTGTTCGGCAAAGATTCCGATCTATGCCGTTTTCTGCGCCGCCTTTTTCCCGAAAAACGCCGCGCTGGCTATGATCGCGCTGTACGTGACCGGCTTTGTGCTGGGCATTCTGCTGGCGCTGATTCTGAAAAGAACGCTATACCGCGGTCAGCCGGTCCCGTTTGTTATGGAATTGCCGAATTACCGCCTGCCGACGGCGAAAAACGTCGGACTGCTGTTGTGGGAAAAGGCAAGCGACTTTTTACAGCGTGCCTTTACGGTTATTTTTACCGCGACGGTCATTATCTGGTTTTTGCAGAGTTTTGACGCGCGGCTGAATTTTGTGACCGACAGTATGCAAAGTATACTGGCGGCGGTCGGCCGCTGGATCGCCCCGGCGTTCAAACCGCTGGGATTCGGCGACTGGCGGATGATCACTTCGCTGATCTCCGGCTTTTCCGCCAAGGAAGCGGTCGTTTCCACCATGACGGTATTGCTCGGAACGACACAGCAGGAACTGGGTTCGGTGCTGGCAGGCGCGTTTCCGTCCACGCTGGCGGCGGTCAGTTTTCTGGTGTTCACGCTGTTGTATACGCCCTGTGTCGCGGCGGTTGCGACGATTCGGCGGGAATTGCATTCGACCGCCAAAACCGTCGGCATAGTGGTATTGCAGTGTGCGGTCGCGTGGGTCGCGGCGTTCCTTGTATTTTCGATCGGGAGTCTGATTTTATGAAACCGTTGGATTTTGTGGTATTAGTCATGATCGCGGCCGCGTTCGTGCTGGCGGTCCTTTGGGCACGCCGCCGGAAAAAGCAGGGCAGAGGTTGTTGCGGCGACTGCGGCCATTGCGGCGGATGTGAAAACAATAAATAATAATATCGAATATTATACATTTAATATTAAACGGGCGGGCTTGAAATCAAACCCGCCCGTTGGGTAGAGCAAGGTAGAGAGAACAAGGTTTTATACGCAAAATTTTCGCAATCTCCTGCGGAAAAACATTGCAATACGTTAGTATCCCTTCGTTTTTCTGCTTCGCTCTGCACAAAATTTTGCAGTATCAAACTGCGTTGCATTTGAAAATAGATATTTTTGCGTAAAGAACAATGAACAAAACACCGCCATACTGCCGTATGACGGTGTTTTTTGAGGCAGTTATTTGTCAAAAAGGGCATTTTCAGACTTATTATCCCTATCTTGCTCTACCCTTTAGCGGTATGGTTTCGGATCGTCTGTGCGTTCCAACAGATAATCGATTGATATATTGAAATAGTCGGCAATCTTGATCAGTTCCGTAATGCCGGGTTCACGCTCGCCGGTTTCGTAACGGCTGATAGTGTTTTGGTTTGTGCTTAAATCCAATGCCAGTTTCAGTTGGGATATGCCTTTTTTTTTGCGAATTTCTTTCAACCGCACAAAATCACCTCTTGACATTATTATCCCATATTGGTATAATAAAAATATCCCGATATGGGATATTTAAGGAGGATGTAAATATGAAAGAAAATAATTTTTCGGAAAATAGCACGGTAACAGAAACCGCTCCGGTAAAACCGGAGAAGAAAAAGTCGGGCTTAGCTACGGCCGGTTTGGTGCTCGGTATTATCGGGTTGGTGCTGTCTTTTATACCGTTGATCAATACGGTCGGAATTATTCTTGGAATTTTGGCATTTGTTTTTGCTTTGGTTGCGCTATTCGGGAAACGCTCAGTCGGAAAAGCGGTTGCGGCTTTGATTTTGGGCATTTTGGCAATCGTGATTTCCATTGTCATGAAAACGGCAACGGTCAAAGCGATCGATGAGGCAGTAAAAGATGTTGACAGTTCGCTCAGCGATATTACCGGCGACAATACCGATGCAATTTTGAAAAATAATCTGGATGTTACGCTTGGGAAATTTGTCGTTGAAGATAAAGATTTTATTCCGTTCTGTAAGTTGCCGGTTACGGTGAAAAATAAGGGGAAAGAAAGTAAATCTTTTTCCATTCAGATCGAAGCAGTAGATAAAGCGGGTAATCGAATAGAGAGTGATACGGTTTATGTTGATACGCTGGGTGCAGGACAATCACAAAATTTTGAAGCATTTACTCTCGTTACATCGGATCAGTATGACGCATTGAAACAAGCTACTTTTAAAATTGTGGAAGTTTCAATGATTTGAAAATATCAAATTTAATAGAAAGCCATCCGTTGCGGATGGCTTTCTTTTTTACTGCGCGGAAGAAAATTTCTGTTTGGTCGAGTCGATCTGCTGCTGTTCCGCCTGCTGTTGGGCGTACCAGCCCTTCTGCGCCATTTTGTTGAAGATCTGATTCTGCATATCCAGATGCTCGCTCAATCCCGTTTTGAAGGTCGATCGCACGTTCGGGGTGGAAGATTCGATACTGCCGTGCATCATCAGGTCACAAATTCCTTTGACGTTGCTTAAAATGGTGTTCATGATCAGTTTGTCATCCATGTGTTTTTCCTCCTTAACCGTTCAGCAGACTGTAAAAGCGCTGAAAGCCCGTGCTTTGACTGTCGGCCAGACCTTTTACAAACTGTTGCAGATCACGGTCCTGCAAACGCGACGAAAAATCGGTCAGAGAATCCCGCATTTGCTGACTGTGGCTTAAAACGTCATCGATATAAAGCAATTCTTTCGGGGTCATAAAAAATCCTTCTTTCTGCCGGTCATACGGCAATTATAGTATGTCCGGAATGCACACAAAAAATGCAAAAACAAATTGTGTTGTTTTTTACATACTTTTTTTGGAATTTTGTTGTTTTTTGCTTGACATTCTGTGGTTTTTGCGTTAAAATGAGTATGAGATTTTATCAGGAGGCTGATTTTGTGTCCGATTTTTATAGCGCAGAAGTGCCGAAAAGTCCGCGAATTGCCAAATTGGTAGCGCATTTGTTTGAAAAAATGCCGCAGATCGAAGCGGACCGTGCCGTTTTGCTGACCGAAAGTTATCGGAAAACCGAGGGACTGCCCATTACGACCCGCCGTGCCGAGGCCTTCGCTCATATCGTGCGCAATATCCCCATTACCATTCGCCCGGACGAACTGATTGTCGGCAGTGCGACCAAAAGTCCGCGCAGTTGTCAGGTCTTCCCCGAATTTTCGTACGAATGGCTGGAAGACGAATTTGACACGGTGGCGACCCGCTCGGCCGACCCGTTTGAGATTTCGGAAGAAACCAAACGCACCCTGCATGAGGTTTATCAGTACTGGGGCGGAAAAACGACCAGCGATCTTGCCTATTCTTATATGAGTGACGGCGCCAAAATGGCGATGAAACATAATATTTTCACCCCCGGCAATTACTTCTATAACGGGGTCGGTCACGTGACCGTCAATTACGGTGAGGTTTTGGCGATCGGGTTCGAAGGCATTGCCGATAAAGCACGCGCGGCGTTGGAAAACGTTCACGATGGTGATGCGGATTTTGCCACCCGGCGCTCTTTTTTGGAAGCGGTCATTCTGTCGATGGAAGCGGCAAGTGAATACGCCGAACGCTATGCGCTGCTGGCGCTTGAAATGGCAAAGAACGAAACCGATCCGCAGCGCAGAAACGAACTGGCGCTGATCGCCAATAACTGCGCCAACGTACCGCGTCACGGCGCAAAATCGTTTTACGAAGCGTGCCAGTCTTTCTGGTTTGTGCAGATGCTTTTGCAGGTCGAATCCAGTGGCCACTCCATTTCACCCGGACGTTTCGACCAGTATATGTATCCTTATTATAAAGCCGATCTCGACGCCGGGAAAATCACCCGTGAATTCGCGCAGGAACTGATCGATTGCATCTGGGTTAAGTTCAATGATCTGAACAAGGTGCGTGATGCCGCCTCGGCAGAAGGTTTTGCCGGTTACAGCTTATTCCAGAACCTGATCGCCGGCGGACAGACTGCCGACGGATTAGACGCAACCAACGATCTTTCTTTCATGACCATTACGGCAACGATGCACGTTCTGCTTCCGGCACCGTCCTTCTCGGTGCGTGTCTGGAACGGCACCCCGCATAGTTTCATGATCCACGCCGCCGAACTGACCCGCATGGGCAGCGGCATGCCGGCCTACTATAACGACGAGGTCATCATTCCGGCGCTGGTCAGCCGTGGACTGACGATGGAAGACGCCCGGGATTATAACATCATCGGCTGCGTGGAACCGCAAAAGGCAGGTAAGACCGAGGGTTGGCACGACGCCGCGTTCTTCAATATGTGCCGTCCGGTCGAACTGGTCTTTACGAACGGCGCCGAATGGGGCGATCAGGTCGGTCCGAAAACCGGTGAACTTTCTGAATTCACGACCTTTGAAAAGTTTTATGCCGCCTATAAGGCGCAGATGAATTATATGATCGAATTGCTGGTCAATGCCGATAACAGTATCGACGTGGCACACGCCGAGCGCTGTCCGCTGCCGTTTGAATCGGCTATGGTCGAGGATTGTATCGGCCGCGGCAAACCGTTACAGCAGGGCGGCGCGATTTATAACTTTACCGGGCCGCAGGGCTTCGGCATTGCCAATATGACGGACGCGCTGTACGCCATCAAGACGTTGGTCTACGATCAGAAAAAGTACACGATCGAACAGTTCGCCGACGCACTGCGCAACAACTACGGGGAACCGTTCGGCGCGTTACAGAGTGAACAGATGACCGTACAGATCGCGCGGGAACTGGCGGCAAAGGGACGCACCCCCGACGAAAAGACCATTGCCGGTATTTACGAACAGATCCGCAAAAACGAAACGTCGGCAACGAAAAAGGCATTGTACGATCAACTGCGTGCCGATATTGATGAACTGCCCAAGTTCGGCAACGACGTGACGGACGTTGACCTGTTCGCGCGGGACGTTGCATATACCTATACCCGTCCGCTGCAAAACTACAAGAATCCGCGCGGCGGAATTTTCCACGCCGGGTTATATCCCGTTTCGGCAAACGTGCCGCTGGGCGCTCAGACCGGTGCCACACCGGACGGACGGCTGGCAGGTACCCCGGTGGCGGACGGTGTTTCGCCGGCATCGGGACGTGATACCCACGGGCCGACCGCTTCTTGCAACTCGGTGGCGAAACTGGATCACGGCATTGCTTCCAACGGAACGCTCTTCAATATGAAATTCCACCCCAGCGCGCTGAAAGGCCGCAGCGGGTTAGAGGGATTTGTCACGCTGATCCGCGGCTACTTCGCACAGAAGGGAATGCACATGCAGTTCAACGTGGTCAGCCGTGAAACGCTGCTGGACGCCCAGAAGAATCCCGATCAATACCGTTCACTGGTCGTTCGTGTCGCGGGATACAGCGCACTGTTCACTACGCTTTCCCGCTCGTTGCAGGATGATATCATCAACCGTACCGAACAGGGTGCGGTATAACCGAGGAAAAATATGGAAGATTATTTGAACGTCAGGGGACGGATTTTTGATATTCAGAAATTCTCGATCCATGACGGTCCCGGTACGCGGACGATCGTTTTCCTGAAAGGATGCGTTCTGCGCTGCCGCTGGTGCTGTAATCCGGAATCTCAACATTATGAGATTGAACAGATGCAGCAGGGCGGAAAAACGAAAACGGTCGGTCGGGACGTGACCGTAGGCGAGGTCATGGATGAGGTCGACAAAGACCGCATTTATTACCGGCTTTCGGGCGGCGGACTGACGCTGTCCGGCGGAGAATGTCTGTGCCAGCCGGATTTTGCCGAAGCACTTCTGCACGCGGCAAAGGATCGCGGCTACTCCACGGCGATCGAATCGACCGCCTGCGCGCCGATCGACACCATCCGCAAACTGCTGCCGTATCTGGATACCTATTTAATGGATATTAAACACATTGACCCTGAAAAACACAAGGCGTTTACGACAAGGGACAATCGGCTGATCCTTGAAAACGCCCGGATTCTCGCCAAAGAGGCAAACCGCCTGGTGATCCGCGTGCCGGTCATTCCGACCTTTAACGACACGCCCGAAGAGATCGCCGCCATTGCCCGGTTTACCGCCGAAATCATGCCGCACGGCGAGATCCATTTACTGCCGTATCACCGTCTGGGACAGGATAAATACGCCGGACTGGGACGGACTTATACATTGGATTACATTTCACCGCCGACCGATGCACATATGCAGGAATTGTTAAAGGTCGCGGAACAGTATGGCTTACGGGCCAGGATCGGAGGTTGAGCTGCGTGGACTTGAATTTTGACGCACTGAAAAACGACGGCAAAGTCCGCATCATTCAGGAACTTGTTCCCGGTAAACAGATCACGTTGGCTCACGTGATCGCAAATCCGGACCCCGTTCTGTATGTAAAACTGGGACTGGATCCCGCCGGTGACTATCAGACCATGGCGATCGGCATTATCACGTTAAGCCCTGCCGAAACGGCGATCATCGCCGGCGATATCGCCACGAAATCTTCCGGCGCGCAACTCGGGTTTGTCGACCGGTTCAGCGGAACGCTGATCGTGACCGGATCGGTATCGCAGGTCGGCGAGGCGGTCAAGGCGGTTGTCGATTATGCCGCCGACGTACTGGGATTCACCGTCTGCCCGATCACCAAAACATGAACAAGGTCATACTGATCGGTCGTTCCGGGTGTGGCAAGACCACACTGACGCAGGCATTGCAGGGAACGCAGATTCATTATAATAAAACGCAAAGCGTGGAGCGGGACGGATTTATGATCGACACGCCGGGCGAATACGTCGAAAGCCGGCAGTTCGGTGCCGCGCTGGCGGTTTATACTTATGAAAGCGATATCGTCGCGCTGTTGCTTTCGGCGACTGAACCGTATTCGCTTTACAGTCCCAACGTGGTGACCATGGCAAACCGCCCGGTCATCGGCATTGTAACGGGTATTGACCGCAAAACCGCCGATCCCGACTGTGCCGAGCGGTGGCTGTCGTTAGCCGGCTGCCGGAAAATTTTCCGTGTCAGCGCGGTCACGGGGCAGGGAATGGACGAATTGCGTTCGTTTCTGACCGATTTTGTGCCGCGGGATCATTACAAAAACGGATATTTTGATATCTGAATCGCAATTTTTCAGAAAAAAACAGCAAATTTGGCATAAAACAAAGCAAAAAATCAACAAAAACAAAATATTTTTTAGTGTTTTGTGTTGACTTTTGTTGGATTTTGTGTTATATTTGTTGAGGTAAATAAGGATTTCCAAACAATATTCTATAAAAGGAGTAGAACATCCATGACATCAGAGTATGAAATCAAAAAACAAATCTGTGAGATCGGCAAACGCATCTATAACAGAGGCATGGTCGCCGCCAACGACGGTAATATTTCCGTGAAGTTGAACGACAACGAATTCCTCTGCACGCCGACCGGTGTTTCCAAGGGCTTCATGACCCCGGAATACATCTGCAAGGTGGACAAAGACGGTAAGGTCATTCAGGCCAACCCCGGCTTCAAACCGTCCAGCGAAATCAAGATGCACATGCGTGTTTATCAGAAACGTCCGGACGTACAGTCGGTCGTTCACGCACATCCGATGTACGCGACCGCGTTCGCTATCGCCGGCATTCCGCTGACCCAGCCCATCATGCCGGAAGCGGTCATCGCCCTCGGCTGTGTCCCGATCGCCGAATACGGCACCCCCTCCACCATGGAGATCCCGGACGCTGTTGAGAAATATTTACAGTATTTCGATGCTGTCCTGCTTGAAAACCACGGCGCGCTGGCTTATTCCGACAGCCTGCTGGCGGCTTATCACAAGATGGAATCGGTCGAATTCTACGCAAAACTGCTTTATCTGTCCAAACAGTTGGGCGGCCCGCAGGAATTGTCCAAATCGCAGGTCGAACGCCTGTATGAAATCCGCCGTCAGTTCGGCATGACCGGTAAACATCCGGCAGACCTCTGCCCGAACGCGAAAGCCGGTCTTCCGTCCTGCCACGGCTGCGGCGGCAACTGCAAGGGTGATTGCGGCGGCAATAACGATCTGGTCGCGGAAATCACCAAGAAGGTCATGGAACAACTCGGCAAGTAATTGCCGGCATTTCGAAAGGAAGTGCAGAACATGACCGAACAGGAAATCGCGAAAATAGTCGGTACGGTGCTGAACACATTGCCGCATGCGGATATTTCTCTGCGGCAGGCAAACGCGCTGATCTCGGCAGTCTTCGGCAAGGCGCGCGAAATGGGCGTCAAAGCCGTTGCCGCGGTCGCGGACAGTCACACCAATCCCGTTTCGGTACAGTGTATGGCAGATTCTTTCGTTGCCAGTTACGACATCGCTTTCAACAAGGCCTATACGGTGACGGCGCTTAAAATGCCGACATCGGACCTGGCAAAGCTGGCGGCACCGGGCGGCTCGCTGTACGGGATCCAGTTTACCAATCAGGGTAAGATCGTGATCTTCGGCGGCGGCGTCCCGTTGTATGACCCGTCGGGTAATATTGTCGGGGGTTTGGGTGTCAGCGGTGGTACCGAGGCACAGGATACCGCGCTGGCGGAATTCGGTGCCGAATGGTTTACCGAACATATTCGTTAAGAAAGGAATAGTACTTATGAACTCTGCAGATATTGAAAAAATCGTAAAGCAGATCATCGGGGAAATGCAGGGAAGTACGGCAGGTTCCGCGCCGGCAGCTTCGGGTCCCATTCCGAAGACCGCCCGCGTCGCGGTGCTGACTTCACTGGAACACTTTGACGTTAAGGAATTCCCCATTCCGCAGTTGGGTGATGACGATATCCTCGTCAAGGTCGAGGGCTGCGGTGTCTGCGGAACCGACGCGCACGAATTCAAACGTGACCCGTTCGGTCTTATCCCGGTCGCGCTCGGACACGAGGGCACCGGCGAGATCGTCGCCATGGGTAAAAACGTGAAGAAGGACAGCGCCGGCAAACCGCTGAATATCGGCGATAAGGTCGTCACCTGTATGATCTTCAAGGACAACCCCGATATTACGATGTATGATCTGAATAAACAGAACGTCGGCGGCGCGGACGTTTACGGTCTGTTGCCGGATGACGATATCCACCTGAACGGCTGGTTCTCCGATTACCTGTTCGTTCGCGGCGGTTCGACCATCTTCAACGTCAGCGACTTGGATCTGGATTCCCGTATCCTCATCGAACCGGCGGCGGTGCTGGTCCACGCGGTGGAACGCGCCAAAACGACCGGTATCCTGCGTTTCAACAGCCGTGTGGCTGTTCAGGGATGCGGCCCGATCGGTCTGCTGTGCATCGCGGTCCTGCGTACGATGGGTATTGAAAACATTGTCGCGGTCGACGGCAACGAACAGCGCCTGGCATTCGCCAAGGAAATGGGCGCCGAAAAATCGGTCAACTTCAAGGATCATCAGGGACTGGAAGCATTGACCGGCGCGGTCGAAAATGCTTTCGGCGGTCATCTGGCGGACTTCGCGTTCCAGTGTACCGGTTCTCCGGTGGCACACGCCAACATTTATAAATTCATTCGCAACGGCGGCGGTCTTTGCGAACTGGGCTTCTTTATCAACGGCGGTGATGCGACCATCAATCCGCACTTTGATATCTGCTCGAAGGAAATCACCACGGTCGGCTCCTGGGTCTACACCCTGCGCGATTACGCCACCACCTTTGATTTCCTGAAACGCGCGAAAGCCATCGGCCTGCCGGTGCAGAAACTGATCACGCACCGCTTCCCGCTGGATCAGATCAATGAGGCGCTGAAAACCAACCTGTCCATGCAGGGATTGAAGATTGCAATCGTTAATCAGTAAGGGGAATCGTTATGGGAAAGGCAGTCGGAATTATTGAGGTATACGGCCTGGTCGCCGCCTTTGTCGCGTGTGACGCGGGATGTAAAGCGGCCGACGTTACGGTCGAAAACTTTGATAAGAACAAACCCGGCAATCCGGACGGTCTCCCGGTCCCGCTGATCGTCTGTCTTAAATTCCGCGGTGACGTTTCCGCGGTCGAGGCGGCGGTCGAAGCCGCAAAAGCGGCGGCGGAACAGGTATCCGGCGTCATTTGCACACACATTATTGCCAACGTTGAAACCGACACCGAAAAGATGTTGAAACTCAACGCGTTTGACAAAAAATAAAATTAAATTTTACGGAGGAAATAACAATGGCACTCGAAGCATTAGGTATGGTAGAAACCAGAGGTTTGGTCGCTTCTATTGAAGCCGCCGATGCAATGGTAAAGGCAGCAAACGTTCAACTGATCGGCACCGAAAAGATCGGTTCCGGTTTGGTATCCGTCATGGTCCGCGGTGACGTCGGCGCCGTGAAGTCCGCCACCGAAGCCGGCTCTGCGGCCGCTTCCAAACTGGGCGAACTGGTGGCTGTTCACGTCATTCCGCGTCCGCATTCTGACGTTGAAAAGATTTTGCCGACTTTGAAATAATCTTTGAGGGGAAACTCGGATGAATTCTTTGGGACTTGTTGAGGTACAAAGCGTCACGGCGGCCGTCGATTGTCTGGATATCATGTGCAAGGCGGCGGAAGTGAAATTTGTTACCTGGGAACGTAAACTCGGCGGAAGACTTGTCACGATCATCGTGGAAGGACAGGTCTCGGCGGTTACCGCCGCGGTGGAAGCCGCGGTCACGGGGGCGGTCATCCGTCCGGCGTCGCACGCGGTTATTGCCAATCCGCACAGTGAAACAGAACGTATGGTTATGCTCAGCGCTTCCCGTCTGCTGAAAAAGGCAAACGGTAACACGCAAGACAAGACCGAGCGTCACATCCAAGAGGTTTGATTTGAAAGGTGGTACCCACAATGGCTACGGCAAGTAATAATACACCGAAAAAAGCGACGCCTGTGAAAGCAGAAGCGCCGAAAAAAGAAACTGCCAAAAAGGAAACGACTGTAAAGAAGGAGGAAAAGAAAATGGCACTTGAAGCATTAGGTATGGTAGAAACCAGAGGTCTGGTCGCTTCGATCGAAGCAGCCGATGCAATGGTCAAGGCGGCGAACGTTCAGCTCATCGGCACCGAAAAGATCGGTTCCGGTTTGGTGACCGTCATGGTCCGCGGCGATGTCGGTGCGGTCAAATCCGCTACCGAAGCCGGCTCTGCGGCCGCTTCCAAACTGGGCGAACTGGTGGCTGTTCACGTCATCCCGCGTCCGCATAATGATGTTGAAAAGATTTTACCGACTTTGAAATAATCTTTTCACAAAATACTGTTAGTAATCCGGGAAACCGGCAACTATGAATTTTTTACAGGAGGAAAAACAAATGGCACTCGAAGCACTTGGTATGGTAGAAACCAGAGGTCTGGTCGCTTCCATCGAAGCAGCCGATGCAATGGTCAAGGCTGCTAACGTTGAACTGATCGGTACTGAAAAGATCGGTTCCGGCTTGGTATCCGTCATGGTCCGCGGCGACGTCGGCGCGGTCAAGGCAGCTACCGAAGCGGGCTCCGTCGCAGCTTCCAAACTCGGTGAGTTGGTCGCTGTTCACGTCATCCCGAGACCCCACGGCGACGTGGAAAAGATTTTGCCCTCCATTAAATAATTGAAGGTTGGCAAATCACTGCGCAGGATTTGTTTGGGCTTCGCTTCGGCGAAGCCCAGAGATCTGCGAAAAACCGTATAAGAAAGGAAAAAGAGTATGATCGTCGGAAAAGTTGTAGGCAGCGTGGTCGCCACGCGCAAAAATGAACGTCTGCTCGGCAGTAAGTTCATGATCGTCAATCCGATCGAAAATATGTCCGAAACAGGCCGCATCGTTGCGATCGATAACGTCGGAGCCGGTATCGGGGAGATCGTACTTGTAGCACAGGGCAGCGCGGCACGCATCGGCTGTGATCTGGAAACTGCGCCTGTTGATGCCGCCATCGTCGGCATCGTTGATGATTCTATCGGATTGTTGGACTGATAACACTATGGAATTAAACGAAGTTAAAACACTGCTTCAAAACAGCGGGGTTGTCGGAGCCGGCGGCGCGGGGTTTCCCAGTTACGCGAAACTCAGTGACAAGGCGGATACGGTCATCCTCAACTGTGCGGAGTGTGAGCCGCTGCTCAAACTGCACCGTCAGGTTTTGAAGTTTCACGCGCGCGAGATCCTGATCGCGTTGGATACCGTCCGTCAGGCGGTAGGCGCCGAACGCGCCATCGTCGCGATCAAACCGTCCGCAAAGCATACGATCGCCGCGTGTGAAGCGTGTATCAAGGATTTGAATAAGATTTCAATCGGACTTCTGCCGGAGGTTTATCCCGCCGGGGATGAAGTCATCGCAATATATGAAGTAACGGGAAGGATCGTTCAACCGGGACAACTGCCCATTTCGGTGGGTGTAACGGTCTTCAACGTGGAAACCATGCTGAACGCGTACCGTGCGCTGACCGAAGGGAAAGGCGTCACGCATAAGTACATCACCGTGACCGGTGCCGTCAAAGAACCCGTTACCCTGCGTGTCCCGCTGGGGGTCACCTTCCGCGAAGTCATCGACTACGCCGGCGGACCGACCA
>JAZRWX010000018.1:0-4946 GCA_045599905.1 Acutalibacteraceae bacterium | reverse complement strand
CTTTCATTTTCAGCAATTCTTTTTCATATTGCTCTATGTGTCTATAACTTCTTGGCATAAAAATTCCTCCTATGGTAGTTTCTTTTATTCTACCATAGGAGGGTGTTTTTTTCCATTGTCCGTTTTTTACGGACTTGTGCACCGTTCGGTCAGCCCCGGGTATTTTCAATTTGATAATTTATTTACCACTCGATCTCGCCGTTTAAGAAGGCGTTTTTCAGATCTTCCAGTGCCATCGGCAAAACGTGGTCAGCGTCGATCTTACGGGTCAGCTTTTCTTCTTCGCCGTCGTTGTGACGCTTGCGGATCTCGGTAACGGTACCGTTTTCGGCAAAACAGCTGATTTCCACTACGTGGTGCTTTTCGTCAGCGTCCTGCATGACCGTCCACCCGTTTTCTTTCCATCTGATCTCAATTTCTTCCATGATAATGACCTCCTGCGAGATTAATTGAAATATCTTTTCAGCAGTCCCGCAAACGCCTTGCCGTGGCGGGCTTCGTCGCGTGCCATTTCATGAACGGTGTCGTGGGTCGCGTCCAGACCCAGTTCTTTGGCAAGCTTCGCCAGTTCGGTCTTGCCCATGGTCGCGCCGTTTTCGGCATCAACGCGGACTTTCAGGTTTTCCTTGGTACTTTCGCTGACGACTTCACCCAACATTTCGGCAAACTTGGCGGCGTGTTCGGCTTCTTCAAAAGCCGCCTTTTCCCAGTACATACCGATTTCGGGATATCCCTCACGGTGCGCGGCGCGTGCCATGGCAAGGTACATACCCACTTCGGTACACTCACCGTTGAAGTTTTCACGCAGACCTTCGATAATACGGGGATCGGTACCTTTGGCAATACCGATAACGTGTTCCGCCGCCCAGGTCATTTTACCGGACTGCTCCTGAAACTTGGAAGCAGGCGCGTGGCAAATGGGGCACTCCGTCGGGGCTTCTTCACCTTCATAGGTGTATCCGCAGATCAGACATACATACTTTTTCATTTTCTTTTCCTCCACATATAAATATTAATTATAGGTTTTTTTCGGCGCATTCGGCACAGATCCCATTGATCACGCAGGAAAGACTGTCGGGGGAAAAACCCGATTTTTCAATTTCCGACAGCGGCGCGGAAATATCCAGCGGCAGATCCGTGGTCGTTCCGCATTTCCGGCAATGCAGGTGCAGGTGCGGGGTGCGATCGCCGTCGAAATGCTCGAATCCGTCGTTGACATTCAAACTTAATATCGTGCCGTCGGCACTTAATTCCGCCAGATTACGGTAGACCGTTCCCAGACTGATGTTTGGGATCTTTTTTTGCACGATCTTATAAATCTGTCCGGCGGTGGGGTGAATGCGGTTTTCCCGCAGGGCTTCCAGTATGGCCTCGCGCTGTTTGGAATAGTTTTTCATACGCACTCCAAAAAACGATAATGATTACTATTTTTATTATAACGATATTTTTCTGTTTGTCAAGTGTTTTTTCAGATCAAACGCAATTTTTTTGCGATCTCCACGCCGTCTACACGGATATAACTGTGCGCGAATCCGTCGAACCCGGCCTGGAAACGGTGTTCGTCCACGATCGCGTTCAGGGAATGGGCGGTTTCGACCAGCAGTTCAACGTCGTCATATACCCGCCCGTCAATGACCAGTTCGTTGACCCGTTTTACCCGGCGGTAACAGATGCGGTGACCCGACCATTCGGCTTCCAGAAGCGTCTTTGCTTTGACGTCGGTATCGGCAAAACGGTAGGGCGAGCTGTTGTAAACGGTTTCCGGGATCGGATTGTCCGGCTGATCGGCAACGGGCAATTCTTCTTCGGCAGGGGGATTTTTGATCGTTTTTATCTGCCGCACGCCGTTAATGAGGTAAACACAGACCCAGATGTGGAAAAAGACGTCAAGCACCCCGGAAAAATCTTTGGCGAAAATGTATAGCGCGACCATGAATCCGGTATCCACCACAAACAGGATCAGCGCGGCAATCAGCCAGCCCGGTCTTTTTTTGGAAAAGATCCAGCAGAGCAAATAGGCGGCAAGGCAGATCAATGAAATGCCGCAGCAAATCATAATGACCGCCGGTATTTTCGTCGCGAATCCGGTCATTGCCGCAAAGTATGGAAACGTGGCGGAAAACAGCAGAAAATAATTGGATCCCAGTGCGCCCAGTATGATGTTGACCAGGGTCAGGATCAGGACAAGCAGTAGATTGCCGCGCGCGGCATTATAAACGCCCATACTTTTTTCGTATTCGGTTTTCGTGTTGGAATTCATTGTAATACCTCTTTCGTTTTCAAGACTTTTGAATTTATTTCTTTTTCTTGTGGATATTGCGGATCGGTTTGCGTTTGGCAGGTTTCCCGCTGCCGCCCGGTTTTGTCGTGCGGTCGGGGGTGACAAGACATCCTTTTCCGGTGCCGATCAGATCGGCACGACCGGCTTTTTTCAACGCCGTCAACACTACTTTCCGGTTTTCGGGACGGTAGTATTGCAGTAACGCGCGCTGCTCCGCTTTTTCGGCAGGGGTGCGCGGCACGTAGACCGACTCCATGGTGTAGGGGTCCAGCCCGGTATAGAACATACAGGTCGATACCGTACCCGGGGTGGGGTAAAAGTCCTGCACCTGTTCGGGGTGCAGACCTTCTTTTTTTAAGAACAGCGACAGCGCAATGGCATCATTCAGCGTACTGCCGGGGTGGGAAGACATTAAATAAGGAACTAAAAACTGTTCTTTTCCGGCTTCACGGGTCAGTTCATAAAACCGCTTGCAGAATTTTTCATATACGGTAAAGGAGGGTTTGCCCATCCGTTTCAGAACGTTGGCCGAACAATGCTCCGGCGCGACTTTCAACTGACCGCTGACATGGTATTTTACCAATTCGCGGAAAAAAGTTTCGTCCGGGTCTGCCAGCAGATAATCAAACCGGATGCCCGAGCGGATAAAGACCTTTTTCACTTTCGGCAGCGCGCGCAGTTTTCGCAGTAGCGCGAGATAATCTTCATGGTCGGATCGCAGCATTGGGCAGGGGGTAGGCGCCAGACATTTTTTATCGGGGCACAGTCCGGCTTTCAACTGCTTTTGGCAGGACGGCGCGCGCAGATCGGCGGTCGGGCCGCCGACGTCATGGATATATCCTTTGAAATCGGGCATTTCGGTCAGCTTTTTGGCTTCCTCAATGACCGATTCATGACTGCGGCAACTGATCTGCCGTCCTTGATGATAGGCGATCGCGCAGAAATTACACGCGCCGAAGCAACCGCGGTTGTGGGTCAGTGAAAATTTAACCTCCTCAATGCCCGGTACACCGCCGACCGATTCGTAAGCCGGGTGATACGTCCGCATATACGGCAGGGCGTACACGGCATCCATTTCTTCGGTTGTCAGCGCCGGCATCGGCGGATTCTGCACCACAATGGTTTTGCCGTGCTTCTGGATCACGGTCCGTCCGCGAACGCCGTCATGCTCTTCCTGCTGGATGCGGCAGGCAACGGCGTACTGCTTTTTACCGTGCGGCGTCGGCGCGGATACTTCCTCAAACGACGGACATTCCCGCGCGCCGGCAATAACGGAATAATCTTTGGTCGCCACGGCGTAGCAGGTACCTAAAATATCCCGCATTTCGGCAGGGGATTTACCGTCACGCAGACGGTCGGCGATTTCCACGACGTGTTTTTCACCCATGCCGAACATCAAAAGATCGGCACCGCTTTCCAATAATACCGACGGGCGCACGCCGTCACTCCAATAATCGTAGTGGGCAAACCGCCGCAGGGATGCTTCCAATCCGCCGATGGCGATAAAGTGATCGCCGAACAGTCGCCGCAGATTCTGACAGTATACCGTTACGGCACGGTCGGGGCGCAGTCCGGATTTTCCACCGGGGGAATAGGCGTCCTCACTACGCCGCTTTTTGGCGGCGGTGTAATGCGCGACCATGGAATCAATATTGCCGCCGTTGACCAGAAATCCCAGTTTCGGTCTGCCGAACGTCAGATAATCCCGGTCACTACGCGGTTGGGAAAGAATGCAAACGTTATATCCCGCGGCTTCCAGCACCCGGGAAATGATCGCCGTTCCGAATGACGGATGATCTACATAAGCGTCCCCGGTGACCAGAACAAAATCGGGCGCGTCCCAGCCGCGTTCTGTCATCTCGGCGTTTGTCAGCGGTAAAAACGGCATAAGGTATCCTCCAAAATAACTTAAAGAATAATATATTAATATATTAACATATACATTATTAAAAAACAATCCCGATTTTGGAGGACGAGCCGATGCGTTTCAGGTTTCTGGGTACCGAAATATATGTTTCTTTTCTTTTTGTCGCGGTCGTGGCGTTTATGCTGTGCGTAGACCGGACGGGGCTGGTCATCCCGACACTGCTTGCCGTGCTGGTCCATGAAACGGGGCATCTGTTCGCCATGTGGCTGACCGAATGCAATCCGAAATCCATTCGGCTGGTGCCGGCATCGGTGCGGATCACACGGTCGTTTGCCGCGGCACAGCGGAAAGAGTGGCTGATCACCCTGATGGGGCCTGCAATGAATCTGACCGTTGCGCTGGTTCTGGGCGTGAACTATCATTTGTCGGGAAACGTCGGCGTGCTTGAATTTGCCGTTCTGAATGTGATCCTCGGTTTATTTAATCTTCTGCCGGTCCGCGGATTGGACGGCGGCACGGCAGTGCGGATGATCCTGTGCAGATACAGCACCCCCGACTTTGCCGAAAAGGTTCTGCAAATCATCACGCTGATCACGGCGCTGGCGGCGTTGACGGTCGGAATTATTTTTGCGGCAAACGGAGAATTCAACCCGTCGGTTTTTATCGTCGCGCTCTATTTTGCGGTCGCCGCACTGCTGAAACGCTGATATTATCATAAATTTCCACAGTTTGTATGTGGATAACCGTGGTGAATAAGAACAATTTCCACAACTTCAAAAAAAATTGAAAAAAAAGTAA
>JAZRWX010000017.1:0-1867 GCA_045599905.1 Acutalibacteraceae bacterium | reverse complement strand
ATTGTCGATCTGCGGGATTATTCACCCGGCAGTTTCCGCCATCTGGACGATTCACCGTTCGGCGGCGGTCCGGGTATGATCATGCGCTGTCAGCCGATCCTGGACGCGCTTGACGCGGTCTCGTTACCGGATTCCCACACCGTACTTTTGTCGCCGAAAGGCACGGTGTATACCCAAAGCAAAGCACGCGAACTGGCAAAAACGCAGGATATCGTCCTGGTCTGCGGTCATTATGAGGGCGTGGACGCGCGGGTGGAAAACCATGTGGACGAACAACTGTCGATCGGGGACTATGTGCTGACCGGCGGCGAGATCGCCGCCACCGTTGTGATCGATTCGGTCACCCGCCTGTTGAAAGGGGCGCTGCGCGATACCGCGACGACCGACGAATCCCACGAAAACGGTCTGCTGGAATATCCGCAGTATACCCAGCCGGCGGATTTCAGAGGGGAAAAGGTACCGCCCGTCCTGCTTTCCGGCAACGACCGGAAAATCGCCGACTGGCGCAGAACGCAGTCGCTTTTGCAGACACGCGAAAACCGCCCCGACCTGTTCGCGAAATACCCCCTTTCGGATTATGAAAAACAACTGTTGAAAAAAGCGGATGACGATAACGGTTGACTTCTGCGGAAAATCTGTTATAATCAATATATCGATATTACGGGTGAGCACCTACCGACAGTCAGGCTATGGCTGTCGGTTTTTTAATTGAAAGGAAGTATGTAAAAATGAGTCTGTATCTGCCGATCGCGCTGATCGTGGTATCCAACGTTTTTTACCACATCTGTTCCAAATCCACACCGCAAAACATCAATCCGTTTGCCGCACTGACCGTGACCTACGCCATCGGGGCGGCGGTTTCTGCGCTGTTGTATTTTCTGACCAACCCCGGCGTCAGCATCGTTTCCCAGTATAAACAGCTGAATTGGAGCAGCTTTGTGCTGGGCATCGCCATTGTCGGTCTGGAAGCCGGAACGATTTGGATGTACAAAGCCGGCTGGGATATCAGCGTCGGTCAGTTGGTGCACAGTTCGATCCTTGCGGTCTGCCTGATCGCAGTCGGCTATTTCTGCTATCACGAAACTATCACGCTTACAAAAGCGGTAGGCATTCTGGTTTGTCTGGTCGGATTGTTTCTCATCAATAAGTAATCATTTTTTCGGATTAAATGAACATTGACAAAACAGGAAATTTCAAGTATAATATGATAAATCATTTTGTGATTTCATATTTCCCTTTCGGTAATAATATATTTTGAAAAGATTTTTTGAACGGAGTTGCCGGTTTTGGAAAAGTTTGTGATCAACGGCGGAAGACCGTTACGCGGTACGGTCCACATCGGCGGCGCGAAAAACGCCGCGGTGGCAATTCTTCCGGCTGTTTTATTGGCGGACGAGCCATGTATAATTGAAAACCTGCCCGAAATATCCGATGTCAGCAGTATTCTGAACGCCATGTCCTCTTTGGGCGCTGAAATCAGAACGATCAACCGTTCTTCGGTTGAGATCGATCCTACCCACGTTCGCTCCCACGTCGTTTCCAAAGAAATGGCAAAGGGAATGCGCGCGTCCAGTTATTTTCTGGGCGCGTTGCTGGGTCGCTGCGGTCGGGCGCGTGTGGCACCTCCCGGCGGATGTGATTTCGGTGTACGCCCCATTGACCAGCATATCAAGGGATTTGAGGCACTGGGCGCCACGGTACTGATCGAAAACGGCATGGTGGATGCTCGGGCGGAAAATCCGGCAGGCAGTTCCATTTATCTGGACGTTGTTTCGGTCGGTGCCACCATCAATATTATGCTGGCGGCGGTCAAGGTGCGCGGACTGACGATCATTGAAAACGCCGCGCGCGAGCCGCATATCGTCGA
>JAZRWX010000016.1:0-5664 GCA_045599905.1 Acutalibacteraceae bacterium | reverse complement strand
GGACAGCACCGCCGCTTCACTCTGTATGGATAACAGTATTAAAATTTTAGTTTTCAACCTGGATGATCCCGATAATATCGTTCGTGCTATGACCGGCGAAACGATTGGGACACTGGTAGAATAATTTTTGGAGGTATTGATTTTATGAACATGACTGAATTGATGGATTATACCAAAGAAAAAATGGAAAAAACAATGGGTTCGCTGGATCGCGAATATAAGGCAATCCGTGCGGGGCGCGCAAACGTTTCCGTTCTGGATCGCGTAATGGTCGATTATTACGGTGTGCCGACTCCCGTACAGCAAATGGCGGCTGTTTCCGTACCGGAAGCCCGTATTCTTATGATTCAGCCGTGGGATGCTTCCACACTGAAAGCGATCGAAAAAGCAATTCTGACTTCGGATATCGGTATCAACCCGACAAATGACGGTCGTGTTATTCGCCTGAACTTCCCGCCGCTGACTGAGGAACGCCGTAAAGAAATTACAAAGGACGTTCGCAAAAAGGCGGAAGACAGCAAGGTTGCCCTGCGGAATTTGCGCCGGGACGCTTTGGATAAACTGAAAGCCATGAAGAAAGACGGCGATATTACCGAAGACGATGAAAAAGACGGCGAAAAGCAAATTCAGAATCTGACTGATAAGTACAGCAAAAAGGTCGACGAACTCAGTGCAGAAAAAGAAAAAGAGATCATGGCGATCTGATTTTGCAATCAATATATAACTTCATATAACTTCGGGCGGGGGTATCTAACTCCCGCCGATTGTCTATCTTGACATTGAAAACGGGTGAAAGCATGATTTTTCAAAAGAAAAAAAGAACGGCGGAAGAACGCCGGTTACCGACCCATATCGCTATTATTATGGACGGAAACGGGCGGTGGGCGAAAAAACGCCATTTACCGCGTAACGCCGGTCATGTTGCCGGTGCGAAAACCTTTAAGGATATTGCCCGCTATTGCAATAAAATCGGTATAAAATATCTGACGGTCTATGCTTTTTCCACGGAAAACTGGAAACGTCCGCAGGCAGAAGTAGACGGTATTATGAATCTTTTGCGTGATTATCTGAAAGACGCGACGAACTTTAAATCGGAAAATATCAAATTGAAATTCATCGGTGATTTTGCACCGCTGGCGAAAGATATCCGCGAGTGGATCATAAAAGATGAAAAGGATTCCGAAGACGCGACCGGTTTGCAGGTCAATATTGCTTTGAACTACGGCGGTCGGGACGAACTGGTACACGCTGTGCGCTGTATCGTTGCCGAAGGGGTTCCGGCAGAGAATATTACCGAGCAGATGATCAGTGAACATCTTTATACTGCCGGTATGCCGGATCCGGATCTGATTATTCGTCCAAGCGGTGAATTCCGTTTGTCCAATTATCTGATCTGGCAGTCCGCTTATGCCGAATACTATTTTGATAACGTGCTTTGGCCGGATTTCAAGCCGCAGCATATCGAAAAAGCCATTGATGCGTATAACGGACGTGACCGTCGCTTTGGGGGAGTTAAATCATGAAAACAAGAATTATTTCCGGTATCGTGATGGGCGTGATTGTCGCCGCCGTTTTAACGGTCGGGCTGCTGTTGTATCCTTCGGTCATTACGCTTTTCGTCGCGATTCTGGCAGGCGGTGCCGCTTATGAACTGGTACATAACGCGGCTGGAATTACAAGCAAACTTGCCAATGTCGGCGCGATCCTTTATACAACCGCAATGGTGATCGCTTTTGATTTTAAGCGCGGATACTTTTTGTTCGCACTGCAAAAATTACTCGGTCATCAGGTCGGCACCTATGTCGGTATTCTGGTGTTGATCGGTGCACCGTTTGTTATCAGTATTTTTTATTTTCTGTTTTCCGTCTGTATGGTTTTGAAAAATCACCGTACTTTCGGCTTGGGACAGATCGGTATGCTTTGCGGTATGCTGTTGCCGTTATCTTTCGCATTTAATTGCCTGAACGCGGTAATAAGATATAAAAACGGGTTATATTATTTATTGTTGGCACTGGTGTTTTCCAGCATCTGCGATATGGGTGCGTATTTTGTCGGTGTAACATTGGGTAAGCATAAACTGTGTCCTGAAATCAGTCCGAAAAAAACGGTGGAAGGCGCTGTCGGCGGCATTGTTTGCTCAATGATTTTTGTGATCATTCTGATGCTTTGCTTTGCGCAAAAAGATCATTTCGTCGTTACTTTGGTGCTGACTGTTCCATTTTGTATTTTCGGTATGTTGGGTGATTTGTTCGCATCGGCGATCAAACGCTCGGTGGACTTGAAAGATTACAGTAATCTGATTCCCGGTCACGGCGGAATTATGGATCGGTTGGACAGTATCCTTTTGATCGTACCGTTTCTGTATTTCTGCATGGTGGTAGGTGTCATCTGATGAAAGAGTTGATCATTTTAGGTTCTACGGGCTCGATCGGTACGCAGGCATTGGAAGTTGCCCGTGCGCAAAAATACCGTATTACAGGTCTTGCCGCCGCTTCTAACGTCGATTTGCTTGAAAAGCAGGCACGGGAATTTCATCCGCTTGCCGTGGCGTTGTTTTCGGAAGATGCCGCAAAGGACCTTAAAGTTCGTTTGGCGGATACCGATATAACGGTGTTGTCCGGTCAGGCCGGCGTTTGCGAACTGGCTTCAATGCAAGGGGATACCGTGCTGAATGCCATCGTCGGCATCGCGGGGCTGAAACCGACGCTGGCCGCGATCCGCGCAAAAAAAGCAATTGCCCTTGCCAATAAGGAAACGCTGGTTACCGGCGGTGAAATCGTCAAAAGGGAAGCCGCGGAAAACGGAGTTTCGATCTTGCCGGTGGATAGTGAACATTCGGCGATTTTTCAGTCTTTGCAGGGTGTTCCTTCCGGTTCTTTGAAGAAGATTCTGCTGACTGCTTCGGGTGGCCCTTTTTACGGGAAAAAGCGTACGGAACTTGAAAACGTAACGGTAAAAGAAGCGCTGAATCACCCGAACTGGTCGATGGGTGCAAAAATTACCATCGATTCTGCTACACTGATGAATAAAGGGTTAGAGGTTATCGAGGCCGTCCATCTGTTTGACGTTGAACCGCGGCAGATCGAAGTCTTGGTACACCGTCAATCCATCCTGCATTCAGGTGTGGAACTGTCTGACGGAGCGGTTCTGGCACAACTGGGAACGCCGGATATGCGGGTGCCGATCCAGTACGCGCTGACCTATCCGGAACGCGGTGTGTGCTTTGAACATTTGGATTTATTCCGTGCGGCAACGCTTACTTTTGAACGGCCGGATACGGATACGTTCCGTTGTCTGCCGCTTTGTATTGAGGCCATCACAAGAGGTGGTATCAATCCGGCTGTAGTGAACGGTGCCAATGAGGCGGCGGTCGCGTTGTTCCTGAACGGAAAAATCCGTTTCTTGCAGATTGCCGATCTGGTGGAACTGGCTTTGGAAAACGCGCCGCGCATTTCTTCTTTCTCGGTCGAGGATATTTTTGAGGCAGATGCCGCCGCGCGTGCCTTTGTGGCAAGTGCGGTCGGTAAAAAATAATTGTTTGGTTGTGATGATCATTTCCGGTTTTGTTCATGTTTTGAATAATGTCTGGCCCTATCTCGTGGCAATTCTGTGCTTTCTTGTACTGATCGTCATTCACGAGTTCGGTCATTTTATCGCCGCAAAATTATTGGGCGTTCGTGTCAACGAATTTTCGGTCGGATTCGGTCCGAAGATCTTTCGTAAACAGTGGGGCGAAACGACTTACTGCATCGGCTGTATCCCGTTTGGCGGTTATTGCGCCATGGAAGGGGAAGATGATGACAGTAAGGATCCTGACGCGTTTTGTAATAAACGTCCGTGGCGGCGGTTTATTATCGTTGCTATGGGAGCGGTTTTTAATCTGATTTTCGGGTTGATTTTGGTTGCCGTTATTCTGGCACCGCAACCGCGTTTCGCTTCGACCGTTGTTGCCGAATTCGACGAAAATGCCGTCAGCGAACAGTACGGTTTACAGGTCAATGACAAAATCGTTTCGGTGGACGGTCGACACATTTTCGACTGGTATGATCTGGCATACGCATTTACCAATGTTGACGACGGTGCGGTAGATATCACCGTTCAGCGCGGCGGGGAAAAAGTGGCGTTGGACGAGGTTCACTTCGCGACCGAAACAATGGACGATATCCGCTATTTAAGTTTGGATTTTAAGGTTTACGGCAGAGAAAAAACGGTCGGAAATTATGTGAAACAGACCTTCAAAACAACCATTTCATACTGTGCGGTGATCTGGAGGTCGGTTATTGATCTGTTGACCGGGAAGTACGGTATCAGTGCTATGTCCGGTCCGGTTGGCGTAACCTCGGCATTGGGGTCCGCCGCAAAGCAGAGTCTGATGCAGTTGCTGCCGATTCTGGCATTGATCACAATCAATTTGGGATTGTTTAATTTGTTTCCGCTGCCGGCATTGGACGGCGGAAGACTGCTGTTTATTCTTTTTGAAATCATATTCCGTAAACCCGTTCCGCAGAAATACGAAGCGGCGGTGCACGCTGTCGGCTTTGCGTTGTTAATCGGGTTGATGCTGTTGATTACGGCAAAAGATATCTGGACATTGATTACGGGGTGATAGAATGGTAACGCATGATAAAACAAAAGCGGTGCGTGTCGGTGATCTGACGGTCGGCGGCGGCGCACCGATATCGGTACAGTCTATGCTGAATGTACCCGCGCACGATGTGGCCGGGAATGTCCGTCAGGCGCTGGCTCTGCAAGAGGCCGGATGTGAAATTATCCGTGTTTCGGTGCCTGATCGTGAGACCATTCCGACGGTGGAAGCGCTGAAAGAAAATTTGCATATTCCCCTGGTGACGGATATCCATTTCGATTGGCGTCTTGCCATTGAAAGTGTTGCCGCCGGCGTCGATAAGGTACGCATCAATCCCGGTAATATTGGTGATGAATCGCACGTAAAAGCGGTGGCGGACTGCTGCCGTCAGGCAAATGTGCCGATCCGCATCGGGGTAAATTCCGGCTCGGTCGAAAAAGAAATATTGGCGAAATACGGTGCGCCGACTGCCGAAGCCATTGTGGAAAGCGGATTGTACCATATTTCATTGCTGGAAAAATATGATTTCAACGATATTGTTCTTTCGTTAAAATCTTCCGATCCGAAACGAATGTATGATTCGTATGTACTGGCGGCTCAAAAATGCCCGTATCCGCTTCATCTCGGTGTGACGGAAGCCGGCACTGCGAATATGGGTACCATCAAGTCGGCGGCCGGAATCGGCGGATTACTGCTGCGTGGGATCGGCGATACGATCCGCGTTTCATTGACCGATGATCCCGTTCGTGAAGTGGAGGCCGGCAAAAATATCTTGAAAGCATTGGGATTGCGCAGTGGCGGAATCCGCTTTGTTTCCTGTCCCACCTGCGGAAGAACGAAAATTAACCTGATCGGGCTTGCGCAAAGAGCCGAAGATAAACTGAAAAACATAGATAAGGATATCACGGTCGCCATTATGGGGTGCGTTGTCAACGGTCCCGGCGAAGCGCGTGAGGCGGATATCGGCATTGCCGGCGGTGACGGCTGCGGGGTGTTGTTCCGTCACGGTGAGATTCTGCGAAAAGTTCCGGAAAGCGGTCTGTTAGACGCTTTGGTAGAGGAAATTGAAAAACTGTAAA
>JAZRWX010000015.1:0-2144 GCA_045599905.1 Acutalibacteraceae bacterium | reverse complement strand
ATTATCGCGGAACTTTCAGCGCGGTATCCGGGCAGTTCGGTTCTGCTGACACTCGGCAAAGACGGCGCGATTCTGCGGCACGGCGGAAAGGATTATTATCAGCCGATTTTTCCCTGCAAAGCGGTGGATACGACCGCGGCGGGGGATACCTTCACCGGCTTTTTTATCGCCATGCTGACCGCCGGAAAAGACCCGGCGTATGCACTGAAAACCGCGGCGGCGGCGTCATCCATTGCCGTTTCCAGAAACGGCGCCGCCGTTTCGATCCCGCGGCTGGATGAGGTGCTGGAACGAATGCGGCAGGAAAGTAAATAAAGCGTTTTGCGCTTGTAAATAATTTCAGAGAAAGAAAGGAAGTTCCCGAAATGGAAAAATTCATTCCGGTCGTCGTCATTAAAGAGTTGGGCGAAACCGACAAAATTCTGACGGCACTCAAAAACAACGGTATCAACTGTGCGGAAATCACGTTCCGTACCGCCTGCGCCAAAAAAGCAATCGAGTATGCCTGCAAGAAGTATCCCGAAATGAGCATCGGCGCGGGTACGGTCATCAATGCCGAACAGTGTGAACAGGCATTGGCGGCAGGTGCGCAGTTTATCGTGTCGCCCGGTCTTTCGGTGGCGGTCGCCGAAATCTGCAAAAAGAATAACGTGCCGTATTATCCCGGATGCGTCACGCCGACCGAGATCATGCAGGCACTGGAACTGGGCATTACCACAGTCAAATTTTTCCCGGCCAACGTGTACGGCGGTCTGAAAGCGTTAAAGGCGCTGTCCGCACCGTTTCCGCAGGTCAAATTCATTCCGACCGGCGGTGTGGATCGCAGTAATATCGATGAATTTCTGGCGTTTGACAAGATCGCGGCGATCGGCGGCAGTTTCTTTGTCAAAGAAGCACTTGAAAAGATGGGGGAATAAAAATGAAAGTAGTAACTTTTGGAGAAATCATGCTGCGGCTGGCACCGAACGGCTATTACCGCTTTTTCCAGGATGATCAGATGCAGGCGACTTTCGGCGGCGGCGAAGCCAACGTGGCGGTCAGTCTTGCCAATTTCGGACTGGACAGTACCTACGTGACCAAACTGCCCGCTCATGCCATCGGACAGGCGGCGGTCAATTCCCTGCGTTATTTCGGGGTCGATACTTCGAAGATCACCCGCGGCGGCGAGCGTGTCGGTATCTATTATCTGGAAAAAGGCGCTTCCCAGCGCGGCAGTGTCTGTATTTACGACCGTAAGTATTCCGCCATTCAGCAGGCGGAAGCGTCCGACTTCGACTGGGCGGATATTTTCCGCGGCGCCGATTGGTTCCACTTTACCGGAATTACGCCGGCGCTGGGCAAAAATCTGGTTGAAATCTGTAAAACAGCGTGCGCGGAAGCCAAAAAGCAGGGCGTAAAAATCAGCTGTGACCTGAATTACCGCGGCAAACTGTGGACCCGGGAAGAAGCCAAAGCCGCTATGACCGAACTGTGCCAGTACGTTGACGTTTGTATCGCCAATGAGGAGGACGCCAAGGACGTGTTCGGTATCGAGGCCGAAAATACCGATATCTACGGCGGCAAACTGGACAAAAACGGTTATAAGAGCGTGGCGAAACAACTGGCTGACAAATTCGGCTTTGAAAAGGTCGCCATCACCTTGCGCAGTTCCATTTCGGCAAACGATAACGACTGGGCGGCCATGCTGTATGACGGCAATGATTACTATTTCTCGAAAGAGTATCATCTGCATATCGTCGACCGTGTCGGCGGCGGCGACAGTTTCGGTGCCGGCCTGATCTACGCTTCACTGAACGGGAAAGATCCGCAGGGCATTATCGAGTTTGCCGTGGCGGCATCGGCGCTGAAACACAGTGTTGAGGGCGACTTCAACCGTGTTACGGTCAGCGAGGTCGAAAAACTGGCGGGCGGTGACGGCTCGGGCAGAGTTCAGCGCTGATCCGGGATCATCCTTTCAGTCGGATATTTACAACGTTAAAACGGCAGGCCGAAAAGTATCGGTCTGCCGTTTTCGCGTTCCGGCAAATTGCCGGCCGGAATAAAAATATTGCAAGAATCCGGAATCTATGTTATATTTATATTATAAAATAATTGTGAAATACGTTTGCTCGGGCAACAGAATAATTTTCACAGAAAACAGGAGG
>JAZRWX010000014.1:0-1945 GCA_045599905.1 Acutalibacteraceae bacterium | reverse complement strand
GAGCTACAAAGCTGATACCCGAAAAGGTGTATCGGTTGAGTATCTCACCGAGCCACTGCCGGCATAACAAAAAGAGCAGGCGAATCGCCTGCTCATACATCAGAAGAATGTTGATTTCAAAGAAAAATCGAGTGTTCATAGGTCAAATCCCTTATGAACACTCGATATGGTGCGAGTGACGGGACTTGAACCCGTACGTCGTTGACACACGCCCCTCAAACGTGCCTGTCTGCCTATTCCAGCACACTCGCATTTTTGTGCCCGATTATTATATCATTTTCGGCGGGCCTTGTCAACAAAAATTTTACCTTTTTTGAAAATATCGTCCAACTCGCGGCCCGGCGAACATTTCGCCGACAAAATCCCCCTGCTTTCGTTTGACAAACCCATCCGTGTGCTATATAATAATTATTAAATTTATTGGTTTGAGGTTTGTCATGGAAAAGATAAGCAACCGACAATTTGATATGGAGCGCGCATTGTATCATTTGCGAGACGCGGTCGTTTGCGACTGTGTTTTCGCAGGACCGGCGGACGGCGAATCCGCCTTGAAAGAAGCACAGGAGATCGCGGTAAACAACTGCACCTTTTCGCTGCGTTATCCGTTCTGGCACGCAAAAGACTTTGCCATTACAAATTGCATGATGGAAGATACTGCACGCGCGGCGATCTGGTATGCCGAATCCGGCGCGATCGCGCAAAGCAGACTGAATGGGATTAAGGCTTTGCGTGAATGTAAAAACATTGCCCTTGCCGACTGTCAGATCGATTCGCCGGAATTCGGGTGGCGGTCACACCATATTGCGATGAAAAACTGCACCGCCGTTTCAGAATACTTTTTATTTGAATGCCGTGACGTGGCGATCAAAAATTTGAAAATGCGGGGGAAATATTCCTTTCAGTACATTGAAAACATGACGATCGAAGACAGTGTACTGGACACCAAGGACGCGTTTTGGCACACCAAAAACGTCACGGTGAAAAACTGCAAAGTCAAGGGAGAATATCTCGGTTGGTATTCCAAAAATCTGACGCTGATCGACTGTGAGATTTCCGGCACGCAGCCGCTTTGCTACTGCAAAAATCTCACCCTGAAAAACTGCACGATGACCGGGTGCGATCTGGCGTTTGAATACTCCGCCGTAAAAGCGGAAATCACCGGGACGGTCGATTCGGTCAAGAATCCGCTTTCGGGCAGAATCGTTGCCGACGGTTACGGCAAAATCATTCTGGAAGACGCGGTTTACAAAACCGATTGCAATATTGAAACAAAAACGTAAAAAACGGCTGACCGTGCGGTCAGCCGTTTTCATTATATTTTCGGATCGAATACCGGCATCAGTTGTAATTTGAATAGATTGCGGCGATGCAGTTCGTCAATGCGCGCCTTTGTTGCCGCGTCGTCGATCTTCCCGGTGCGAATATACGCGTCCAGCACGGCATAGGTAAAACCGAGATTTTCTTCGTCGGTTTTACCGCAAAGTCCGTCGATCGGCACCTTATCCACCAGCACTTCCGGCAGACCGATCAGTCGTCCGATGGCTTTGATCTCCTGCACCGTCAATTTGGAAAGCGGACTGAAATCGCCCGCCGCGTCGCCGTACCGGGTCGAATAACCCACCCAATCTTCCGAAAGATTGCAGGTATTCACCACCCTGCCGTTATGGCTTTGCGCGACCGCGTAAAGCGTCGTCATGCGGATGCGCGGCGGCAGATTCGTCCGGCTTTGGGTGGAAACCTCAAACGGGAACGCCGCGTAAAGTCCGTCCACCGCGTCCTTTATATTGACCGTATAATGGCGAATGCCCAAATGATCGACCAACAACTGCGCCATGTCGATATCATGCTGGACACCGCAGGGCATCAGCACACCGATCACACGGTCCTTTCCCAGCGCTTCCACACAAAGCGCCGCCGCGACGGAACTGTCCTTTCCGCCGGAAAT
>JAZRWX010000013.1:0-8682 GCA_045599905.1 Acutalibacteraceae bacterium | reverse complement strand
CTACCTTAACACAGGTTCGCTCTATTCGCTATCCTTTTTTTATTCTTTGTCACACATCATTGTAACACATACAACAATTTCCCCGTGAATACGCGATTTTCATTGACAAACAGTTTTCTAACGAGTATAATTATTAAGTTGTACCGCTAAATCACTTGCATTAAATTTTTCGGGGTGTAGCGCAGTTGGTAGCGTGTCCGTTTTGGGTGAGGAGTGCGAGCCCTGCCGGTGGCAGATCAGGCGAGCACGACGAAGCGCCGCGGTCGAAACTTTTCGGCGCTCCAAGCCGGTAAAAAGTTTCGGGTACCGCAAGAGGGTTACCAAAACGGTACAGATTCATTATTAAACCTATTAAAGCACTTAACAATATATTATTTCGGGGTGTAGCGCAGTTGGTAGCGCGCCAGTTTTGGGAACTGGATGTCGTCGGTTCGAACCCGGTCGCCCCGACCACAAATAAACAGCAAATTGATACCAACGTATCGGTTTGCTGTTTTTCTTTTTCGTTAAACGACCGTTGGCAATGGAAATTAATGCATACATTCAGTGCATTATATTTGATCAATATACAAAAGGCAGAGAGTTTTCACTCTCTGCCTTTACTCAATTTATTTGCAAATCAAAAATACGCGTATCCGCCGGCGGGATACATTCCGTTGCCGCTCCAAAGAAAATCGTCTTGCAGCAAATCTCTGAGAATAAAATCGTTATTTCCGTTCGGATATTTTACGATTTTGAAACCTTCGGCATAGTTTTTCAGGCATTGACTTCCTCTGAACTGTGCGATCATATCCTTATAGTGACATAATCCGGGGCCAGTTTCATATCCTCAACATCCCTTCAAACCTTTTTTCTTTATTCCGGGATTGGCGAAACGCAAAAACGGAACGATATCTCTTTTTCGTTCAAACGGAATTCGTCCGGAAGGGCGGGTCCGCAGGAATTTGAACCGATTCCGGAAACCTTATAGTCCACCCGCAGATGGACCTTTCCGTCCGCAGTCAATTCATCGGTGTGGTTTGCACGGTACAATGCTTCAATACTGTAATCGGATACATTGATCTCAAATGGACGATCACCGTAAAACCGCATTTTTCCGATTTCAAGCATCGACACTTCCGTGTGATTGCCGTGTTCCTGCGGTCTGACGTACGGGACATACTCCCGATCCGAAGTGCTGTGATATAACGAAACCGGCGCGTGGTGATACATATCACAGTAGTTTTCAAGCGGACCTCTGCCGACATAGGTAAATTCCTTTGAAGATTTCGGCAAAGTAAATTCAAACCCGAGCCGCGGCAAATAGAAAGCGTCCGGACGAACGTTGGCGTTGAATGTGTTTTCCACCGTACCGTCGGCCGAAACGGTGACCTCCAACGTGTATTTGAAACACGGAAGTCTTGAAACGCCCGCAAGGGAGCCCTCGACGATTATTTTATTCTCTTCCAGCCTGCAATCGTAGACTTTCAAAAACGAGCAATTCAGATTTTCGCCCTGCCAGCCGTTGACGTTGACCCAACGGACAATAACGTTCCGGTCGTTATCGGTCGGCGCGCGGAACGCGGAAATTTTAACTTTTTCTGCCAGTTGCTCTTCCCCGTCGATGATCATGCTTGTAAAGGCGCCGTAATGCTTTGAAAACGTATAGGAGAACCGTTCCCCGGCGGCGTAGATATTTTGTTGGTCTTCCGTTAAGGTGAGCGGCTTTTCCGCGTTGGTGACAGCGATTTTTTCAAAAGGCAACGGATGCTGCGTTGAAGCGACCTGTCTGCCGTCCTTTGTAAGGGAAACGTTCAGGTATGCGCCGTACCGGCAAACCGCCGGTGTATACGCTATTTCAACCAGTTCCTCTTCGTGCGGCGCAGCACAAAGCGTCATGGTTTTTGACGATATTTCCTTTCCGTCGACCGTAACGTTATAAGAGAATTCGTACTCATCAAGATTGGTGAAATCCAGCCGGTTCCGTACCGAAAGGGTATTGCCGTTCAAGTTTGTGGCGATCGGCTGAAAAGCGTATTTCGCTTCGTACGACCCCGCTTTGAAAGAACGGTCGGCAAACACCAAACCGTCACAGCAGAAGTTTCCGTCGTGAGTCAGTTCGCCCTCGAAATCGCCGCCGTACTTTTGCACGCCGTCCCGCATGACAACGTGGTCCGCCCATTCCCAGATACAGCCGCCGATCAGTTTTTTATACTTGTCGAAAAGTTGCTGATAACAGACGGTATCGCCGGGACCGTTACCCATCGCATGAGCATATTCACATAAAAATACCGGCCTGTTGATATCGTCAGTATTGGCGGCGTTTTCCAACGTATTAAGGTCAAGATACATCATGGAATACACGTCGCTGTTATGGAACTGTCCTTTGCGGCAGGCATCTTCACAGTGTACCAGACGGCTGCCGTCTCTTTCTTTCGTCCACCGGATCATTTCAACATGATTGCATCCGTGACCGCTTTCGTTTCCGGTCGACCACATAATGATACAGACGTGGTTTTTGAAGGTTTCAACCATTCTGCTCATTCGCTCGATATGTTCTTTTTCCCATAGGCGGTTTACGCCCGGCCAGTCGTTGCTTGAAACATCGTAGCCATTACCGCCCGGATTTCTTTGGGAAAAACCGTGCGTTTCAATATCGGTCTCGCAGACAACATAAAACCCTAATTCGTCACACAACTGAATGAATCTCGGGGTCGGCGGATAATGCGAAGTCCTGAGACAGTTTATATTCAGTTCTTTCATCAATTTTAAGTCGCCGATCATATCTTCCTCGGTCTGACACCAACCGTTGAATTTATTGGTATCGTGGTGATTCACCCCGTGCAATTTGACCGGTGTGCCGTTGATCAGCAACTCATATTCCGAAGAAACGGCTATATCCCGCATTCCCGTTTTCAGTTCGATGATTTCGCCGTTTCGTTCCAATATAACGGTATACAGAAACGGCTTTTCAGCGTTCCAGAGGATCGGATTTTCCGGCGCGAAAGACAGTTCGTTTTCCATTTCGCCGTCAAACAGTACCCGGTCTTTTTCAAGAATTTTAACACTTGCCGTCCCGTCGATACCGATCTTGACCTCTTTGGCATTCGGGATCATCTCAACGTCGGTAATGTGACCGTTTGGCCGCTGCATCAAGTAAACGTCACGGAAAATGCCGTTGTGACGGAACATATCCTGATCTTCAAGATAACTTCCGCAGCACCACTTCATCACCTTGACGATAATTTCATTTTCGCCGACATTCACGTAATCGGTAATATCAAATTCCGCCCGGAGATGACTGCCCTGCGTGAAGCCCACTTCCCTGTTATTGACCGTTAAAAATGCGCAGGAAGATACCCCTTCAAAAACAAGATAAAACTTTCCCCATTTTTGATCTACCGTTATTTTCCGGCGATAAATTCCGCACGGGTTATCATCCGGAACAAAGGGAGGGTCGCAGGGATACGGATAATTGCTGTTGGTATAGTTTGGATTTTCATATCCCTTTAACTGCCAGCAAGACGGAACCTCGATACTGTCCCATCCCCCGATTTTTTCCGGGATATCGAGTTCCTTTTTAAAAAAACGAAAATCCCATTTACCGTTCAGCGAATAAATCTGCGAAACCCCTTTCGGCAGATAATAAGCGGTCGCTTTTTCGCGATTTTCACTTGTTTTTTGCGGATTTTCATAGATTTGCATCATCGGGTATCCTTTCATAATAAAACATTCTTTTGATCTTTCACAATTTTATGATAACATCAACAAAATATCGTGTCAATATAAAAATGCACCACTCCGCCGGAAAGCGGTGCATTGTATCAAATTGTGGTCAATAACACACAAAAGAAACAGTAAATTGATACGTTCGTATCGGTTTGCTGTTTTTCTTTTTCATTAAACGACCGTTCGCAATGGAAAAAGCACGTTCAGTACATTTTTTAACGATATGATTGCAATTCTTTACATCAAGATATTGTACTATTTTGATTATATTTTTCCAAAAAGCAATTTGCATACAAAAAGCAAGCAAATATTGAAAAAACAATCGTTGCACTGCCCGAAAGCATAGATCATAAACGGATCACAATATATCAGATTCGATCTTTTTTACGTTCAAAAAAGATCAAAAACACGCCGATGGATAATACCGAAATGATCCCCCATGAAACAAACATGGGTACATAACCGAATTTTTCAATGACGATCCCATAGATAAATCCGCTGACACCGGCACCTAAATAGGTGAAAAAATCCATCATGCCGCTGATCGACGATACATTGCCGCTCTCCTTGTAATTCATCGGGAAAATGGAAAGGAACGAAGTGTTGATCATGGACACCGCGGCATAAATAATACTTAACAGAACCGTAGCGCCGACAACCGTAACGGCCGGTAAAATAATAACAAAAGCGGAAACTGCGCACAAGCCGAACGAAAACATCGATACCCGGTGTTCATTATAACGAAACAAACGGTAAACAACCGGATAGGCGATCCTGCCCACAAACCCGATCAGCGGAATGAACAGGACAAACATCGCGGATTTGCTTAAATCGACCTGAAAGCGATCCACCACGAAGACGGTCATCCAAAGACTGATATTGTCTTTCATGACCCCGTGCATCACCGTCGGGAAGATGCTTGCCGCGACCTGTCGGTCGCGAAACAGTTTCGGCAGAGAAATATGTTCTTTTTCCGGTGCCGGTGTAAACGGCACTTTTTTGATTGCCAGCAATGTCTGGAAGGCAAAAATCAAGGTCAAAAATCCGGGTACGACAAACGCATACGCTGTTCCGAACCGGGTGACCAGCCACGTATTGAGAACGATACCGATAATATTACCGACTGCCACCGACGTGACCATATATGAAGTCATTTTCCCGGCTTGCTTTCCGTCATATATTGCCGCGATCACGCAAAGGATCGAGCTCCACAGCATGGACTGCGCATAAGCATTGATCCCCCACAGCAAGAATATGCCGATAAACGGCGGAAACAGACTGAACCCCAGATTGGCAACACCGGCCAAAAGCAACCCCAGGCAGATCATAAACCACGGCGGCCGCCTGTCCCCGATCTGTCCGTTCAGCAATCGGCCGATCGCGTAAACGGTCGAAAAAGCGCTGCCGAGCAAGCCGATCTGCGAAGCACTTAATACCGACAATTCTTTTAACGCCGGCGCCGCCGCCGTTAAATTCAGGCGGGCAATATAAATAGAAGTATACGCCAAAAAGCATATCCCGAAAATCAAAAAACGGTTTTGTTTCATTGCGGTTTTTTCTTTCATACAGCAAAATGCCCCCGAGCCTTTTTGAATACCACCTATAATTATAGGTTCGGGCAAACGAAATGTCAATGATTTATTCGGCGAACAAGCGGTGCCAATGCTTTTCAGTTCAACAAAATATCTTTTGCGGCAATAGCATCGGTCATAAAAACCGTAGAAGACCGTTTTCAGCGGTCTTCCACGGTTGGTTTTATTCTGTATTTTTTAACTTTGCGTGTCAAAACAACGGATAAACCTTATCGCTTTTGCACGTTCTTCGAATTATTATTTACCGTTCCCGGCTTTTACAGTGTAACGCCGTCTTTGAAAACAGCCAGTTCGTGTTTATCCAATTCTTCGGACTTGGCCGTCAATTCGCCCGACGCGATTTTCAAAACCGTTTCAAACAGTTCGTTTGCCGCCGTTTCCATAGAGGTGTTTGCCAGTAAAACGCCGGCATCAAAATCGATCCAGCTATGCTTTTTCACTGCCAAAGCACTGTTGCTGGAAATCTTTACGGTAGGCACCGGACAGCCGAACGGCGTACCTCTGCCCGTGGTGAACAGAATCAGCTGCGCGCCGGAAACCGCCAGCGCGTTGGACGCCACCAGATCGTTACCGGGCGCCTGCAAAAGGGACAAGCCCTTTGTTCTGACCCGCTGCGCATAGCAAAGCACGTCCTCCACGGGAGCCGTACCGCCTTTTTGCACACAGCCGAGCGACTTGTCTTCCAACGTGGTGATTCCGCCTTCTTTATTGCCGGGAGAAGGGTTTTCGTCCACCTTTTCGCCGTAGCGCATAAAGTATTTTTTGAAATTATTGATCAGCACGACCGTTTCATTAAACTCGTTTTCGGTGCGGCATCGGTTCATCAAAATGGTTTCCGCCCCGAACATTTCGGGGACTTCGGTCAAAATGCAACTGCCGCCCATACCGATCAGCATATCCGAAAACGCGCCGAGCAGGGGGTTTGCGGTAATGCCCGAAAAACCGTCCGATCCGCCGCACTTCAAACCGATAACCAGTTCCGAAGCGGGACATTCCTCGCGTTTCGCGGTATCCGCCAACGCGCACAGTTCCCACACGGCTTTTACGCCCGCGGCAATTTCATCCTCTTCTTCCTGGCAGACCAGAAAGCGGACACGGTCTTCGTTCCAAGACCCTAAAACCTTTTGCAGTTCGCCGATATTACCGTTTTCACAGCCGAGCCCGACCACCAGAATGCCTGCGGCATTCGGATGATTGATCAGCCCGGCAAGAAATTTCAGCGTATTTTCCATATCGCCACCCAGTTGAGAACAGCCGTAGGGATGATGGTAAGAATAGATGCCGTCTATGTGTTCGGTTTTACAGCACTGCGATTTCTTCTCGATTTCGCTGACAATGGCGTTCACACACCCGACGGTCGGTACGATCCACACTTCGTTGCGGATGCCCACACCGTTTTCACGGCGATAGCCCATAAAGGTACGCGCCGTCCGCGATTTTACCTCACTGAAATTCGGCTGATACGAATATTGCAGCAGATCTGACAGATTCGATTTCAGGTTATGGGTATGGATATGTTCACCCTTTTCGATATCGCATTTTGCGTGACCGATCGGGAACGCGTACTTTATTACGTTTTCACCGGTCGGAATATCACAAAGCGCGAATTTATGCCCGGCCGGAACATCCGATCGCAGGATAATGTTTTCACCGTCGACCGTGACGGTCTCCCCTTTTTTCAAAGGTTCCGTCGCGACCGCGACCGTATCGTGCCGATTGATTCTGAAAGATTTCATTCTCCCAAGACCTCAATAATGGCGGCGCGTGCATCCGCCGTGATTTTTCCGTACCAGTCAGCGACCGTCTGTTCAAAGTTTTCGTACCGGCACAGATTTTCGCCCCAGAAAGACTGATTCGCGCAGACGTCATGAACGAAATTTTCCCTGCCGACGTTTTCCGCCACAAATTCCAGCACCGCGCGGTCATCATGAACAACGTATTCCGTTCCGTCGGGTCTTTTCGCGTGAAGTCCGTCTTCACGCAGATCGTTCGAAGAATAGAACGCCAGCAGTGCCGCGAACGAGAAAGTAATGAGTTTCGGCAGAGCGCGATTATTGTTGTAACAGTCCTTAAAAGACGGCAATACTCTTGCCTTCCATTTGGAAAACGAGTTCAGCGAGATGGACAGCAGAGCGTGATCGATAAACGGATTTTCAAACCGTTCAAAGACCGCTTCGGCAAAGGCATTTACCTCGGAAAGCGGCAGCGGCACCTGCGGTACGATTTCATCCAGCACCACCCGGCGGATGAATTTGCCCATCAGCGCGTCGTTCATACAGTCTCTTACAATATCCAGCCCGTACAGATAGCCGGCCAGGACGCTTGAAGTATGCGCCCCGTTCAGCACGCGCACCTTGCGTTCGCGATACGGTTTCTGATTATCCGTAAATACCACCGGCAGACCGATTTTGTCAAGCGGCAGTTCACCGCTGATATCCTTTTCGCTTTCGATGACCCACAAACCGAACGGTTCGCCGACGTCCAGCAGTTTATCCTCATAGCCCAGTTCTTCGCAGATTTTTGTGGCCTCCGCTTTCGGATATCCCGTAATGATACGGTCAACCAGCGTACTGCAAAAGACGTTGGATTCCGATACCCAACGCTTAAATTCCGCCGGCAGCTGCCACACGTCGCAAAGGCGCAGTACACATTCTTTCAGTTTTCCGCCGTTATTTTCAATCAGTTCGACCGGCAGGATGATCAGTCCTTTGTCAGCCGCGCCGCCGAAAGCGGTATATCTTTCAAACAAAAACTTTGTCAGTTTTCCGGGATAGGTATCGGGCAGACCTTCAAAATGATCCGTTTCATCCAATACGATACCGGCTTCGGTCGTGTTGGAAACCGCAAAGCGCAGGGTATCAATATGCGCCAGCGCCATGAATTCGTCATATTCGGCATCACTTTCGACCGTTTTGGAAACAGCGGTGATTATGCGGCTGTCGTTGATAACTTTTCCGTTTTCCTTTCCGCGCAGTACGACGGTATACAGATTATTCTGTTCCCGGAACGCCGCAAGACTGCCGAACGGAACGGGTTTTACAATGGCGATACCGCCGTTAAAATCCGATTTTTCATTGGCGATATCGATCATATAATCGACAAAGGCGCGCAGAAAATTGCCTTCGCCGAACTGCACGACCTTTATCGAATACGTTGTTTTAGTTGTTTTATCCTGAATATTCATGTAATCACCTTACAGACCGAAATAACGTTCGGCGTTATAATAGCAAATATCCCGTACCATCTGACCCAACTGTTTTTCATCGTCGGGATATTCCCCGTTTTCCACCCATTCGCCGATCACGTTGCAGAGGATCCGGCGGAAATACTCATGACGGGTATAGGACAGGAAACTGCGGGAGTCGGTCAGCATACCGATAAA
>JAZRWX010000012.1:0-5800 GCA_045599905.1 Acutalibacteraceae bacterium | reverse complement strand
GGGAATAACATCGAGGATCATCCATTCCGGACGGTTGCCCGACTGACGGAACGCGTCCAGCACTTCCAGACGCTTGATAATGCGTGCGCGTTTCTGACCGGTCGCGCCGTCCAGTTCTTCACGCAGTTCGGCACAGGTCTTTTCCAGATCGATTTCGCACAGCAGTTTTTTGATGGCTTCGGCACCCATACCCGCTTCAAAGTCGTTTTCATACTTTTCGCGCATATCGTTGTACTGATTTTCGCTTAACAACTGTTTCTTTTCCAGCGGTGTGGAACCCGGATCGGTAACAATATAGCGGGAGAAATACAGTACCTGTTCCAGTGCTTTGGGGCTGATATCCAACACAGCGCCCATTCTGGACGGGATATTCTTAAAATACCAGATGTGGGAAACCGGGCTTGCCAGTTCGATCGATCCCATACGTTCACGACGAACCTTGGCACGGGTCACTTCAACGCCGCAGCGTTCGCAGATCTTACCCTTATAACGGATACGCTTATACTTACCGCAGTGGCATTCCCAGTCCTTCTGCGGCCCGAAAATGCGTTCACAGAACAGACCGCCGGTTTCGGGTTTCAGTGTGCGGTAGTTGATGGTTTCGGGCTTGGTGACTTCCCCGTGCGACCATGCACGGATCTGTTCGGGAGATGCCAATCCGATTTTTATGGATTCAAATTCAATACCTTCCATAACTGCCCTCCATTATTCGTTTTCGTCCATATCATCGAACGATTCTTCGATGATCGCTTCGCCGTTTTCGTCTTCCAGACCGAATCCGTCCAGTTCGCCGTCGTTAAAATCGGTCGGCAGCGGCGGAGGCGGCAGTCCGATATCGTCATCATCGTCGAAGTTCTGACGCAAATCAATTTCATTTTCGTCCTTGTCGAGAACCTTAACGTCCAGACCCAGCGACTGCAATTCTTTAATAAGAACCTTGAAAGATTCCGGAACGCCCGCCTGCGGTACGTTCTGTCCCTTGACGATGGCTTCGTAAGTCTTGACACGTCCGACGACATCGTCCGACTTGACGGTCAGGATTTCCTGCAAGGTATAGGCCGCGCCGTAAGCTTCCAAAGCCCAGACTTCCATTTCACCGAAACGCTGACCGCCGAACTGTGCTTTACCACCCAACGGCTGCTGGGTGACCAGAGAGTACGGACCAGTCGAACGGGCATGGATCTTATCATCGACCAGATGATGCAGTTTCAGGTAATACATATAACCGACGGTTACACGGTTGTCAAACGGCTCACCGGTGCGTCCGTCATACAGCTGGATCTTACCGTCTTCCGGCAGATCCGCCATTTTGAAGCATTCGCGGATATCGGCTTCGTGCGCGCCGTCAAAGACCGGCGTGCAGATGTTCCAGCCCAGCGCCTTCGCGGCGTAACCGAGGTGGACTTCCAGAACCTGACCGATATTCATACGGGAAGGAACACCCAACGGATTCAAAACGATATCCAACGGGGTACCGTCCGGCAGATAAGGCATATCCTCACTCGGCAAGATTCTTGAAACAACGCCCTTGTTACCGTGACGTCCCGCCATCTTATCGCCGACGGAAATCTTACGTTTCTGGGCGATATAGCAGCGGACGACCATGTTGACACCGGGGCTTAATTCCGAAGAATTTTCACGGGTAAAGACCTTGACGTCAACGATCGTACCGTATTCACCGTGCGGCACACGCAAACTGGTGTCACGAACTTCACGCGCTTTTTCACCGAAGATGGCACGCAACAGTTCTTCTTCGGCGGTCAGTTCGGTTTCACCCTTCGGCGTGACCTTACCGACCAGAATATCACCGGAGTTGACTTCGGCACCGATCCGGATGATACCGCGTTCGTCCAGATCTTTCAGCGCATCGTCGCCAACGTTCGGAATATCACGGGTAATATCTTCCGGCCCGAGTTTGGTATCACGGGCTTCGATTTCGTATTCCTCGATATGGATCGAGGTGTAAACGTCATCACGGACCAGACGCTCATTGATCAGAACAGCGTCTTCGTAGTTGTAACCTTCCCAGGTCATGAAGCCGATCAAGGCGTTACGTCCCAGCGAAATTTCGCCGTTGCTGGTTGCGGGACCGTCGGCGATCACTTCACCGGCTTCGATCTTCTGACCGGTCGTGACGATCGGGATCTGATTGATGCAGGTGCCGTGGTTGGAACGCATGAACTTGATCAGATGATATTCATCCAGTTCCCCTTTGGGGGTGCTGATATAAATCTTATCCGCGCTGACGTAGGTTACCGTACCGGCACGCTTTGCCAGTACCACAACGCCGGAGTCCAGCGCCGCCTTGTATTCCATACCGGTCGCGACGATCGGGTTTTCCGGTTTGAGAAGCGGAACGGCCTGCTTCTGCATGTTGGAGCCCATCAACGCACGGTTGGTATCGTCGTTTTCAAGGAACGGGATCATTGCGGTAGCGACCGAAACGACCATTTTCGGCGAAACGTCCATGTAATCCGGCAGGGACTTATCCACTTCCTGGAACGAATCACGGAAACGGACGTGGACCTTGTTGTTCATGAAGGTACCGTCTTCATTCAGCGGTTCGTTCGCCTGCGCGACAACGTATTCGTCTTCCTCGTCGGCGGTCATGTAACGGACTTCGTCCAGAACACGGCCGGTCGCCTTATCGATCGGGCGGAACGGCGTTTCGATAAAGCCGTACTTATTGATCTTTGCGAAGGTCGCGAGATAGGAGATCAAGCCGATGTTCGGACCTTCAGGGGTTTCGATCGGGCACATTCTGCCGTAGTGGGTATAGTGAACGTCACGCACTTCGAAAGAAGCACGGTCACGGGACAGACCGCCGGGGCCCAAAGCAGACAGACGGCGTTTATGGGTCAGTTCGGAAAGCGGGTTGGTCTGATCCATAAACTGGGACAGCGGCGAGGAACCGAAGAATTCCTTGATCGCGGCAGTCACCGGGCGGTTATTGATGATCGAAACCGGGGTAATGTTTTCGAAATCCTGCGATTGCAGGGTCATTTTTTCACGGACCACACGTTCCATACGGGAGAAACCGATACGGAACTGGTTTTGCAGCAGTTCGCCGACCGAACGGATACGGCGGTTGCCCAGATGGTCGATATCATCGACCGAGCCGATATCGTACGGCAGGCCCATAAAGTAGTTGACGGAAGCCAGAATATCGTCCAGAACAATGTGTTTCGGGATCAGATCATCGGCACGTTCCAACAAAGCGGCAATGATATCTTCCTTGGATTCGTTATTTTCAAGAATATCTTTCAACGCATTGAAAGAAACCTGCTCATTGATGCCCTCATGATCCAGGTTTTCATATTCTTCTTCGGTAAAGTCGGTAAAGTCACGCAGGTTGACCATGCCGTTGGAAAGCACTTTCAAGGTTGCCTTCGCGTCATCGGGACGAACGATGGTAACAGCCAGAACGCCCTTGGTCTCGATCAGGTCAGCCAGTTCTTTGGTGATCTTATCACCGGAAACCGCCAGGATCTCGCCCGTCATCGGATCGACCACGTCGGCGGCAAGGACCTGACCGCGGATACGGTTGCCCAAAGACAGTTTCTTATTATACTTATAACGGCCCACACGGGAAATATCATAACGGTGGGCGTCAAAGAATAACTGTTCCAGATATGCCTTTGCACCTTCGATGGTGACCGGCTCGTTCGGACGCAGTTTCTTATAAACTTCGATCAGCGCATCCTCGGCGGACTTGGTCTCGTCCACTTCAAAGGTCGCGGCAAGACGCTCGTCTTCGCCGATCGTTTCACGGATCTGCTGATTGCTGTCAAAGCCCAGCGCACGGATAAAGGTGGTTATGGGCAAACGGCGGTTTTTGTCGATACGCACCGACAGCACGTCATTGACAGAAGTTTCATATTCCAGCCACGCGCCGCGGTTCGGAATAATCGTGGAGGCAAACAAACGCTTACCGCTTTTTTCATCGGTATGAACGTCAAAATAGACACCAGGTGAACGAACCAACTGCGAAACGATGGCACGCTCCGCACCGTTGATAATAAAGGTTCCGGACTCGGTCATGAGCGGGAAATCGCCCATATAGACCTCGCTTTCCTTGATCTCGCCGGTTTCCTTATTGAAAAGGCGGGCGGTTACATGAAGCGGGGCGGCAAAGTTCGTGTCGCGCGCTTTACATTCGATCACGTCGTACTTGGGTTTATCATCGAGACGATAGTCGATAAAACTCAAAACCAGGTTTCCGCTGTAATCCGTAATGGACGACATGTCCTTAAAGACTTCGCGCAATCCTTCGTTGACAAACCAGTTGTACGAATCCTTCTGAATTTCAATGAGGTTGGGCATATCAATAACTTCATTGATCTTCGAGAACGTCATACGAGTGTTTTTCCCCATCCGGACAGGTTTTACCATTGCATTCGGCTCCATAGGTGTAGAATCACTCCTCCGTGTATTTTACGGTACTTTCCGTACCGCAAGAAGACTTGAATATGGATATTTTTTGTGCATTTTCACAAATGAATATCTGCAAAAAAGCGCAAATGCCCCATGATTAGGCAATTATAGATTATATCGCAAGTCAAGACAATAGTCAAGCATTATTTTTTATTTTTTTGAAAATTTTTTCAATTTTTCGGAAAACGGCGCATATAATACGGTTTTTCACGGAAAAGCGATCGCTTTTACAGCAAAAAACATCTCCCCTGCCCGTTAAGACAAGGGAGATGTAATATCAGGTTTTGAAAAACTTATTCTTCGGTGCTGTACAGCGCAACCAGTTTTTCAAGATGTGCACGGCGGGCCTTTGCATTTTCAGCGGCCTTATCGAACAGCTCGTTTGCACGATCCGGGAAGGAACGGGTCAGCGAAGAATAACGGGCTTCGCCGAGGATGAATTCCTTATAATCCGCGGTAGCCGGCTTGCTGTCGAGGCTGAACGGATTTTTGCCTTCGGCTTTGAGTGCCGGGTTGTAACGGAACAGATCCCAGTAACCGGCGTCAACGGCCTTCTTCATTTCGTTCTGGCAGTTGACCATGCCGCCCTTGATGGAGTGCATTTCGCACGGAGCGTAAGCGATCACGATAGACGGACCGTTATAGGCCTCGGCTTCTTTCAATGCCTTCAAGGTCTGGTTCTGATCGGCGCCCATGGCGATCTGAGCAACGTAAATATAGCCGTAGGACATGGCGATTTCCGCAAGGCTCTTCTTTGCGATTGCTTTACCGGCGGCGGCAAACTGCGCGACCTGACCGATATTCGATGCTTTAGAAGCCTGACCACCGGTGTTGGAGTAAACCTCGGTATCGAAGACCATGATGTTGACATCGTTGCCGGAAGCGAGGACGTGGTCCACACCGCCGAAGCCGATATCGTAAGCCCAACCGTCACCGCCGAATACCCAAACGGACTTCTTGGACAGATAGGCCTCGTTCGCGAGAACGTCTTTGCACAGTGCGCAATCAGCGCCGGCAGCGCGGATCGCGGCGGTCAATGCCTTTGCGGCTTCGCCGTTCTTGGCACCGTCTTCGAGCGTGGCAAGATAATTTTCAGCAGCGGCCTTCACATCGGCAGCGGCCTTATCGGAAGCGGCAATCTGCTTGACGTCGTCGATCAGACGGTCACGCAGTGCCTGCTGACCCAAATACATACCAAAGCCGTGTTCGGCGTTGTCCTCGAACAGGGAGTTTGCCCATGCCGGACCGCGGCCGTCAGCGTCGGTGGTGTACGGAGAAGTGGCAGCCGGTCCGCCCCAGATGGACGAACAGCCGGTCGCGTTGGAGATATACATACGATCGCCGAACAACTGGGTGATGAGGCGAG
>JAZRWX010000011.1:0-7465 GCA_045599905.1 Acutalibacteraceae bacterium | reverse complement strand
GAAGGCGGCCGTCATACTCCGTTCTTCAACAACTATCGTCCGCAGTTCTATTTCCGTACCACCGACGTTACCGGTGTTGTCACCCTGCCGGGTGGCGCTGACGCCATGTGTATGCCTGGTGATAACGTCGAAATGGACGTTGAACTGATCACCCCGATTGCAATCGAAGAAGGTCTTCGTTTTGCTATCCGTGAAGGTGGCCGTACTGTTGGTTCCGGTGTTGTTACCCAGATCAACGGCTAATTAATGGCTTTTTGAAACCGGTGTGCTTCGGCACACCGGTTTTTTCTTAATTTTGTTAAAAACTTCAAAACATTTGCTTGACATACCCTATATGTTTGTAGTATAATACACTTTGCAAGTATAGAACCCCTGCATCATTGCGGAGGGAGGGAATTATAAATGAGTCAGGTAAAAGTAAAAGAAAATGAATCGCTGGATAATGCGCTGCGTCGCTTTAAGAGACAGACCGCGAAAGACGGTGTCATTCAGGAAGTTCGTAAGAGAGAGCATTATGAGAAGCCCTCTGTAAAGCGCAAAAAGAAGTCGGAAGCTGCTCGCAAGAGAAAGTTCCGCTAATTGTATGGATTCGTTTAGGCGGTTGCTCTTGCAGCCGCCTTTCATTTATGTTTGTTGGTGAAATCATGCTGCTGAAACCGAAAATCAAATTGGATCGCGTGACCGATATTACGGTCGATATGTTGCGTAAACGGAAAATTGAGGGATTGATCCTTGACGTGGACAATACGCTTTCGACCCATCACGGCCAGACCCTTACCGACGGTTTGACGGACTGGTTGGAAACAATGCGTCAAAACGGGATCCGGTTGACCGTTTTATCAAATTCCACGAATAAACGGCTGACGCCGTTCGCTCAAAAAATCGGACTTGATTTTATTCAGTTGGGCCTAAAACCCCTGCCGTTCGGTTTTTTTCGTGCAATCCGCGCGTTGAATTTGCCGAAAGAAAAGGTTGCCACAGTCGGGGATCAGATTTTTACCGATACTTTGGGCGGCAATATTGCCGGTGTCACAACGATTCTGTTGACGCCGATTCTGCCGGAAACCTCTTTGCGTTTCCGTTTTAAGCGTTGGTTAGAACGCGGTGTGTACCGCTTATATCATATCGAAACAACGAAGGAGTGATCACAATGTCCGCACGTTTCGGACCGGCCGGAAATTCAAACAGTTTTTCCGAAATGGGTTATAAAAACAGTTTGCAGGTGCCGGAATATCTTGTGAAAATGGGCTTGGATCATTTTGAATATCAATGCGGGCGCGGCGTAAATATCGGTCTGGAAAAAGCGCATGATTTAGGCGTTTTGGCGGCCGAAAACGGAATTACTTTATCGCTTCACGCACCGTATTATATTTCCATGTCTTCGGTAGAGGAAGAAAAGCGGCTGAACTCTATCAATTATATTCTGCAAAGTGCCCGTGCCGTCAATGCAATGGGCGGCAACCGTATCGTTGTGCATACGGGCTCCTGCGGAAAAATCACGCGTGAATATGCGTTGGAACTGGCGTGCGACACCATGAAACTGGCGTTGAAAGCGCTGGATAATGAGGGTCTTGGTCATATCCATATCTGTCCCGAAACGATGGGAAAGGTGAATCAGCTCGGCACGCTGGAAGAAGTGATGGCACTGTGCAGTCTGGATGAACGTCTGATTCCCTGCATTGACTTTGGCCATTTGAATGCCCGTGATCAAGGGCGCTTTAAGACTCCTGATGATTATGAGCAGGTATTCAAGACCATTGAAAATAGGTTGGGCGCGGATCGATTGCATTCTTTCCATTCGCATTTTTCAAAAATCGAGTATACCGTCGGCGGTGAAAAACGCCATTTGACCTTTGCGGACACCGTTTTCGGTCCGGATTATGAGCCGGTTATGGAATGCGTGGTCAAATATGGATGCGCACCCGTTTTTGTGTGTGAATCAGACGGGACGCAGGCAGAAGACGCGCGAACAATGAAAGAGTATTATCATTCTTTGACGGGGGTCGTTAAATGAAATCGGATAGTAAGATGCGTTCATTTTTCAAAACTGTTATTTCGATGATGATCATGGTTCTTCTGCTGTTTACTGTCGTGGCCGGGTGCAACGGAATTCCGGGGAACTCAACTTCAACACTCACCGGAAATGTTGAGCCGACGGTTGTTTTTAAGAAAGATCTTACGGCAGAACTCGGAAATGCTTATATGATAACTGATTTTGTTGATGACGTTAAAAACGGAACTTTGCTGAACGGGGAAGAAGTTGTTGAAGCGGCCGCCCTTGGTACGGTTGACGTGTTGACGAAGGTCAGGGGGGAAAACGGTCAGACTGTTCAGTTTCCTTTTCAAGTCACCGTTCTGGATCAAACGGCGCCGGAACTGACCGTTGCTGAAAAAATCAAGGCGATTTGCGGCGAAAATACAGATTTACTGAAAAAGGCGACCGTTACCGATAACTCGAATGGCAAAATTGCCGTAACCGTTTCAGGAAAATATGATCTGAATAAGGTCGGCGAATACCCGATCGAATTCACAGCTACCGATCTGTCCGATAATTTTATTACCGTTCGATCGCTCTTGTGCGTTGTTGCGTCCGAAAAGGATAAGTCTGATTCCGAAAAGGCGAAACCTCTTTCCAAAAAAACTTCAAAACCGTCTTCTGCTAAAAAAAAGACCGAAAAAAAAGTGTTTCAACCGGAAAATGTTTCCGGAAACTCGACATATTTGGCCATCGTTTATCGCGAGGCCTGCACAACGGTCGTATATACAAGGGATGAAAGCGGTAAGTTCACGGTCCCTGCACGGATCGCAGTCTGTTCGCCCGGTTCCGGTTCCAATACCACGTTAGGTCGTTTCTCGATGACCAATAAGTATCGGTGGGCAACCCTGATCGGTCCCTGCTACGGGCAGTATTCCATCCGCTTTAACGGATCAATTCTGTTTCACTCCGTTCCGTATCAGGCAAGTTCACCGAACACTTTGGAATATTGGCTGTATAACCGCTTGGGAACAAAGGATTCATTGGGTTGTGTTCGCCTGACAACGCGAGATGCCAAATGGATGTATGATAATTGCCCCATCGGAACACCGGTCATTGTCACCGATTCACCGTTGCCTGCCGGTATCTATAAGCCGACCGCGCCGCATATTTCGGAAAGTGACTGGCGCCGCGGATGGGATCCGACCGATCCCGATTCGCATAACCCGTGGGGAAAATATAAACCGCCTGTGAATAAGGCGATCGGGAAAAGTCTTGTTTCTGAAAATAAGAATACTTCTTCAAAAAATACGTCCTCTGTGAAAAAAACAACGTCTAAAAAATCCACTTCTTCAAAAACGACTTCTTCAACGAAAAAGAATACGTCAACCGGTTCTTCTTCCAAAACGTCAACTTCGCAGAAGGCAAGCAGTACCGTTTCAAAAACCAGTTCTTCTTCATCCGGCTCAACACAGCAGACAAGCGATGATTCTACCACGTCTTCCGAAACGGGTACGTCTTCCGATACCACTTCAAGTGAAAAAACAACTGAACAAACTGTTCCGACAGCGAATGAACCGTAAAAATAAACAGAGACGCCTTTTGGCGTCTCTGTTTTTGTGTAATTATATTGATATGTTACCGGTTTACCACATTTTTCGGCGCTCCGTCCAAAAATGCCTGAATATTATCGGTAACGATTCCCATCAGGCGTTTTCTGGTTGCCAGCGGCGCCCATGCCGTATGGGGCGTAATGATCAGATTCGGCGCGTCTTTCAGAACACACTCTGTCGACATGGGTTCTTCTTTTAATACGTCAACCGCCGCACCGGACAATTTTCCGCTTTGTAATGCCCGTGCCAAAGCGTTTTCGTCAACCACACCGCCGCGGGACGTGTTGATAAAATACGCTCCGTCTTTGCAGGCCGAAAACGCCCGATCATTGAATAAATCGGCGCTTTGCGGCGTCAACGGGCAATGGACGGTGATAATATCACTTTCCGCTAACAGTTCGTCAAAAGTGACAAAACGAACCGACGGGTCGGTCTGCGGTGTCCGCGTGGAAACGATAACCTTCATTTCAAACGCCAGTGCGATCTGTGCGACCCGTTTCCCGATGCTTCCGTAGCCAATAATGCCGATGGTTTTATCTTTCAGTTCATCGGTCGGACAGCACAGCATGGAAAAGGTGGGGGAGGCGATCCATTCGCCGTTCCGTACCAGATCAGCGTATTTTTCGACTGCACAATAATGCGCTAAAATATAGGCGAAGACCTGCTGGGCAACAGCGGAAGTGGAGTACGATCCGGCATTACAGACGGGAATGTTCCTTCGTTTGGCTTCTTCCACGTCAATGTTGTTGTACCCGGTGGCAAACAGACCGATGTATTTCAAATTCGGCGCAGCATCCATGACCTGCTTGGTGATCGGCGTTTTGTTGCACAGAATAATATTGGCATCGCGTACTTCACGGATCAAATCGTTACCGGTCAGATCGTCAAAAAGGGAAACGGTGCCGAACTGTTCAAACACCGTTAAATCAAGATCGTTATTCTGTGTCAGCGTTGCGCTGTCAGTTAAGAGGAGTTTTCGTGGCATTTTTTTGACCGACCTTTCGTTTTTCACCGTCCGGCGTTACGATATAGGTATTGTCCAACTGGGCGATCAGACTGTTTTTGAAAGATTCAATATATTCCCGACGCAGGGCGTGTTGTTCGGCTTTTTCCTCATCAGTCAGCCCTTCGGCTTTCTGTTTGTGCGCCAGTTCGTTGATGCGATCGATTTTTTCCTGTGTCATCAGATTTCATTCCTGCCTTCCAATGCGCGCGCAAGTGTGAATTCATCGGCATATTCCAAATCCCCGCCGACGGGAATACCGTAAGCTAAACGTGTTACCTTGATGCCCATGGGTTTGACTAGTCGGGAAAGATAACTGGCGGTCGCTTCACCCTCAACAGTGGGATTCGTTGCCATAATGATTTCCTTGACCGTGCCGTCACTTAACCGGGACATCAGTTCTTTCACCCGTAATTGATCCGGACCGATGCCGTCCAACGGGGAAATGACACCGTGCAGAACATGATAAACACCGCGGAATTCGCGCGTGCGTTCGAAAGCGGTAATATCACGCGGTTCTTCCACGACACAGACAATGGAATGGTCACGGTTATCGTCACCGCAGATGCCGCAGAGTTCCAGATCGGTCAATCCCTGACAACACTTGCAAAAATGTATTTTTTCTTTTGCGTTAACCAAAGCGTCGGCAAACTGCCTGGCCCGTTCGGGTGGCTGCTCCAAAATGCTGTACGCCAGCCGCTGAGCTGTTTTTTTGCCGATTCCGGGTAAACGTTCAAACTGGTTGATCAACTCGTTTAACGGGACAATATCGTAATTCATATCAGAACAAACTCGGAATATTCATGCCGCCGGTAATGGCGCCCATTTCTTCTTCTGCGGTTTTCGCGGCGTTTGCGATGGCTTCGTTCACGGCGACCGTAATCAGGTCTTCCAGCATTTCCACGTCATCCGGATCAACGGCGTCCGGCTTGATCTTCAACGATTTGATCTGATGTTTGCCATCGACCGTGACTTCGATCATACCGCCTCCGGAAGCAGCGGTGTATTCGCGGTTATCAAGGTCTTCCTGCAAAGAAGCCATATCTTCCTGCATCTTCTGCGCCTGTTTCAGCATTTGATTCATGTTTCCGGGGCCACCGGAATTCGGGATTCTTACTTTCATATTGTTACTCCTTAATCAGAATTGAATTCAATGGTTTTCAACCGTTCTGCCAGTACGGTCAGCGGATCTTCCGCGGCAGTTTCCCGCTGTGCGCGGTAGGGTCCTAATTTGTAGGAGACTCCTAAAACCTGCTTGGCGGCGTTACGGATCTGGTCGCGGTATACGCCGTTGGCGACCATGTCCCGGAATTGACTGTTCGGCGCGTCGATCAGCAAAAAAGAACCTTTGATATATGCCTTTGAATCATTCAGTACGCCGGCGATCAGCGGACCGGTCTGCCGCAGTACGCGCAGAACTTCGTTCCAGTTGTCAAGCGGTTGGATATCGTCCGGATTTTTCGGTTGGGTGTGGGTATCACTGACCGGCGGTTCTTCATCCGGCACGTTATCGGGAACCGGCGGTAGTTCTTCTTCGGCGATTTCGGGCACATCCTCTTCCGCTTCGGGTTGAACCGACGGGGAAGACGGTGGGGTATCCGCGGTCGGCACAGCAGGACGGCTGACCGGCACGTTACCTGATTCCAAAACGGCAATACGGCGTTCCAGCGCTTTCAGATCATTGCCGAGCGCAGGCGTGCAAAGCCGTAATATCGTCATTTCCATTTCACACCGGCGATCCCCGTTCTGCATACGACCTGCGGCATCCTGCAAAACCGTCAGCACCGAAAGGATATCGCTTAATTCATAACGGGACGCCTGACTTTCCAAAGCGCGCAGCTGCGCGGCGGAACAGACGATCGGACGCCGTCCGTTCGGAATACTCTTTATGATCATCAAATTGCGGTAATGATGGGTCAGGTCGTTCAGCAGGCGCAGCATATCGACCGAAGAATTATGCAGTTCATCCAGCAGTAAAAGCGCCTTTTCGGTATTGCGGTCCAATATATAACCGGCAAGATTGAAAAGATAATCGTTTCCGGCCATGGCGCAGACATTGGCAACGGTTTCTTCGGTGATCTCGTGACTGTTGGAAGCGCAAAGATCCAGAATGGAAAGAGCGTCACGCATACCGCCGTCCGCGGCGGAGGCGATCAGCGTTGCGGCATCTTCCGTCACCGTAAAGTCCTCGTTTTCCGCGATATCGAAAATACGCGCGCTGATTTTAGCCGGGTCGATCCTTCTGAAATCAAAGCGCTGACAGCGTGAAAGAATGGTTGCCGGCAGTTTATGAACTTCGGTCGTCGCCAGAATGAACAGAACGTGCGCCGGCGGTTCTTCCAGTGTTTTCAGCAGGGCATTGAAAGCCGCTGTGGACAGCATGTGTATTTCGTCGATAATATAAACACGGTACTTGCCGGCGGTCGGGGTGAAATTGACCTGATCACGTAACTCACGGATATTATCGACCCCGTTGTTGGAAGCGGCGCCGATCTCGACGATATCGGTCAGTTCTTCACCCAACGCGGCGATACAATTCTTGCAGGCACAGCATGGCTCGCCGTTTTGCGGATCCAGACAGTTGACGGCGCGCGCCAGTATTTTGGCACAACTGGTCTTGCCGGTTCCGCGGGAACCCGTAAATAAATAGGCGTGGGAAACTTTGCTGTTTGCCAATTCGTTTTTCAAAGTTTCGGTCACGTGTTCCTGCCCGACAACATCCGAAAAGACGACAGGGCGGTATTTACGGTATAATGCCCGATATGCCATAGAATCACCTCAATAAAAAAATTGCGTACTAAGGTCGCACGAATGGACCGATTGACTACGCGCACGGAAAGCACCACTTAATGCTGCTCGGTTCCCCGCCTGACA
>JAZRWX010000010.1:0-2574 GCA_045599905.1 Acutalibacteraceae bacterium | reverse complement strand
GGATCACGGGAATCATCTTCAGCATAAACAGTAAGCGTGTTGTCACCGTTTTGTAAAAACGGGGTGATTTCAAACGCAAACGACGTATAACCGCCAATGTGATTGCCGACTCTTTGACCATTTACATAAACAGTACAACTGTAGTCGACCGCACCAAAATGCAGAAAAATCCTACCCCGTTTCCATTCAACCGGAATTGTAAATTTCCGCTGATACCAAACGGCGTTCATAAAATCCGTATGGCATATTCCGGAAAGTTTGCTTTCCGGACAAAACGGAACCGTTATTTTATCTTTCAAAAGATAATCGGGATGATCGTACCCTTTTGCCAAACCGCTTTTTGCGTTATCAATTTCAAAATCCCATTCACCGTTCAGATTCTGCCAATCGGTACGGCAAAACTGCGGTCTCGGATGTTCTGTTCTGTACATAAAATTCCCCTTTATCCAACCAAACCGGTATTCTCAATACTTTCGACAAAATATCTTTGCGTAAAAATATAAAGCACCAGCGGCGGAATAATCGTAATGAGAGCGCCGGCTGCCAGATATGTACGAAGCAGGATCTTCGATTGCATGACAAAACCGATATCATCAGTTGTCAACTTTGCTCCCAAATCCCGAAGCATAACCGAAATCGGCTTGACATCACCGAGGAAATAGATCGTCGACGTATAGTATTCATTCCAATGCCAAATCACTGAATACAGGATAACCGTCACAATGATCGGGACGGAAAGCGGTAAAGCGATTTTGAAAAAAATACCAAAAGCATTACAACCGTCAACACGTGCGGCTTCTTCCAATTCTTTATGCATCCCGGAAAAAAACTGGCGGAAAATAAAGATAAAAATACCGGCACGCAAACCGGATGCGCAAAAAGCAGGAACAATATAAGTCAACACAGCGGTATTGCCCTCGGTCAGATTGATGCTTTCCAGATTCAACAAAGTCGTCAAGCCGCCGAATGTGAAATAACGATAATTCAAAAACTGCGGAATCAGCAATAATTGCGGAGGAACAACGATCATAAGGATTACAACCGCAAAAAGAATCGGTCTGGTTTTGAATTTGAACCGGCTCAATCCATAACCGACCATTGAACATGAAAGCAATGTTCCGATCGTACTGAAAACCGTAATGACCAGCGTCAGAATAACCGACCGACCGTATTTCATTAACTCCGCAGCTTTTTTGATACTGCTCAACGAAAATGCCTTTGGCAACCAGATAATACTCGGATCTTCGACGGTAGCGGGATCGCGGACAGCAAGACTGACCAAATACAATACAGGGAACAAAAACAGATAGCAAATTCCAATCAGCAAAAGAAGCCGAAAAACCTTATAGATCACCGTTGCCGGCTTAATGGGTCTGTTGATTAATCCCATGCGGTCCTCCTCCTTTCGCGCCATTCCGGCAATTTAAAAAGGATAAAAACCAATAAAAGAACAAATAAAATGATTATTGTATACGACCATCCCATTGCGGCGGCCTTACCATATTCAACATTGTTGGTCGTTCCCAAAATCTGTGTCATAACACCGTTAGACAAATCCATAAATGAATCAACAACCGTGTAAACCGTATTAACAAAAATGATCGGCACCAGCATCGGGAAAGTAATCAACCAGAAGTTTTCCCAACCGGTCGCACCTTCAACCGAACTTGCTTCATAAAGACTGGGAGAAACGCTTTGCAGACCGGCTAAAAACATCAAAGTCTGAATGCCTGTTTTCCATAACAGATCAAACATATTGTTGGTGATGGTAGTAAAATACCCCGTGATTTTCGCGCTTAAGCCGGTTTGCTGCAAAAATTCTTCCAATACCGTGCTGTTAAAAATCGTCGTTTCAGTATTGCCTTCCATCATTGTGCTTGAAAGCGCATCACTCTGGATCAAAGAAATGACCACACCGGAGGCCACAATAACAGGCAGAAAGAAAATCGCACGCACAAAGGTACGACCAACGAATTTCTGATTTATTATCGTGGCAAGAAACAGCGAAACGATCAGAATAAACGGTACCTGATACAGCAAGCCCGATGTAGAAGTAATCAGGTTTGTTTTAAAATCGGTATCAACATTAAAAATGTAATACGTAATGGAAATTCCAGTTGTACAACAAAATGCAAGCGTCTTTGGCTACGGATTGTTTTGGCTGGCCAATTCTATAACTGCAACAATCATGGGATTCGCCAACCGTGACCTCCAGAAAGAAGCTGTTGGACGCAATGAGGCCTTCATGATGGAGATGGAGCAGGCACGCACGGTGACCGAGGATTTGAAAGCACAGGAGGAGATTGCTTTCAAACGCAGGCTCATGAAGTTGTCGCGCCAGTATCACCAAACTGAATCTGCAACGGCATTCTCTAACCGTATGAAAGGGCTTGAACTGAAAACCTTCTTTCAGAAATACTGGCCGTTAGATGTTCAGTTGCCGTACGTCTTGATTAATGAGATTGAGGCTTCTCAAACCTCACGTGCTCCTCTACCATTGAATGTCATTCTGCTCCATTCCCCGTTATTGCCTGTAAGCAAGTGTGGTCAGCCAATAATCGATTATGCCACTTT
>JAZRWX010000009.1:0-7762 GCA_045599905.1 Acutalibacteraceae bacterium | reverse complement strand
GAATAATCAGCTATGTTAATAGGGTTATTAAAACAGTATATAAACATGTTATAACCCTGAAGAGAACCGCCCGCACCATGGCGGAGATGGAGAGATTTGAACTGTAACGGGGGTAGTTTCATCCTTTTCAAAGCGTCCCATATTGTACCGGAAATCCCTTGAAATCAGGGGCCTTCTTCACTTTTTGTTTCATCTGTTGCAAAATGCACAAACGGTTTAAGGGTAAAAATAAGGGTCAAAAAGGGTAAATATAAGGGTCGGAAAATGCCCCGTTTTGAAACCGAAAAAGCGGAGAAAATTTTCTTTTGTCCCATTACGGGGAAGTACCTTTTCAAGAGCGGAAAGCCGTGCTATAATACGGCTACCCGGCAAAGATAGGGCAAAGAGACGGGCGGTGAATCGCCCCACTTTTGCACCACTTTCGGACAACTCCGGGAAAACATTACACAACCGAAAAGGAAGGAAAGAAAATCATGAAAGCATTGAACCTGAAAGACCTCTGTTTTGAATTGGACGAAGAATACGGGATGAAAGAATCTGTTTGCGGCGATCTTTGCGAGATCGAGGAAGACGCCCAGAAGGCGCTGGAAGCGGTGAGCGACGACGAAACCCGCAACAGCATTGACATCGAAACCGGCAGACTTTGCCTTGCATATCAATACAAAGGGTTCCTGCTCGGCATCATAGCGGCACGGAAAAACAGCCGGGCAATGAATCAGATTGAGAAAATGCTATAAGGTGACAGCCCGGAATGGGTTTTCCCGATTACGGAGAGCATGACAAAAGCGGCAGGGATTCAGTTCCCCGCCGCTCTTTCATTCCTGTCGGTTTATTTCGCTTCGAATATCCGCCATCAGTTTATCAACTTCCGCTTCCGAAACGTGGACGCTTTTCATCAGTTCGTCTTTGTCGGCGTCGCTGACTCTGAACGCCTCCGGGATGTATACCGTTTCGGGGGCGGTTTCCTTTTGCGGAAAAGCATCCATCAGCAGACTTTTGATATAGGATTCATCAAAGAGAAATACCGCCATCCGCTCCGTTGCCCGCTCCGCCCATTTGTAAACGGTTCTGGGATGAACAAACAGTTTTTCCGACAGTTCCCGGACGTTGCTCTGATTCAGGTATATTTCCGTGTATGCCGTCAGGGGGGCGTCCGTGCCGAAAGAATCTTTGTACTTGATAATCGCATCGTCGATCTGGCGGCGGGCGGCGCCGCTGACACGATAAAGCGCAGACAATTTCCGCGCCTGCTCTATCTGGTTTTGCTCTCTGTTCTTTTGCTTCATTGTGTGCCTCCGTGAAACCGTTATTTCGCCCTCTGGGGCGTCTTTAACAATTATCGTATAATTGGCGCAATTCTGCTCCATAGCGCCCTGTGCGAAGTTTACGCAGGGCAGAATAGTGTGCGCTCTCCGTTGCCTGCTTGCACGGATACCCGACGAACACGCCCGCTTCCGTTTCGGTCATGCCGTCAAAGTACATTGCCCGTAAAAGCATTTGCTGTTTGTCGGAGAGGGTGGAAAGTGCCTGTTTCAAAACCTTCCGGGCGTGCTGGCGGAACATCCGCTCCACCGTTTCAAAGTATTCATCATCCGGCGAAGCGATCAGATCAATCAAGAGCGGCGATTCGTCGTCGTCTTCAAATGCCGGGTAGTCCAGACTTTCCGCATATTCAAGCACATCCCGCCGGGAAGTCAACCAGCCGCATTCCCGGAGAAATTCCGTTTGAAGCGGGCGGGCAAGGAACGTCAGAAATTTCAGGTGTAAATCCGGCTTGAAATACCGAATCGCCCTTTCAAACGCCAGATATCCGGCAGAGATCAGATCGTCAACATCCGCCCGGCACCGTTCGTGAGCAGTTTTGAAGCCGACCGCCTTTTTGCGGACAAACCCACTACAACCGAGCCACAGGGCGGCTTTATACTCACGGTGTCCCGCTTGTATCAATGACGCCATTTCCTCATTTGTCACGGTTCTTCCTCCCTGTGGCGTTTTCCTTATCAGCGAATGCGTTTGAAGACGTCCATTGAAAAGGTACCTGTCAGCGGTACATCCGCCGGATGGATAATGTTTTCCGGTGATTCCAGTTCAGAAACATCACTGCGGATTTCTTTGACAAATTCGATCAGGGGCAACTGGTCGCCGGGTTCAATCGCACCGTCAGAATCAATGATCGTTTCGGGGTCAATCAGATCGTCGATTGCTTTTTTTACCTGTGCGAAATTATCAAGTACGGTTTCCTGCGCTCTTAACATATCGAGAAATTCCTTGTGCGGAAAATTGTCCATGTTTGCCGGATCACTTTTTTGAGTGAATGCTTCGCACGTATTATAAAGTACGACGTAAGATTGAAAATCCTGTTTCAAGATAATCGGGCGCATCAATTCGGAAAGCGCACGGGAATCATATTTTCCGCGTACAGCGTTCAGGTAGATCAGCGTACTGTTCAAAGCTGTTTCGGTACCGCATTCCGGGTGCCGGTCTTTCTCGAAGGCATCATACATTTTCTTGACACCGGTTTTGATAATGGGAATAATCTCTTTCAGAGACGTGATAAAGTCGCGGTTGATAGCCCGACGGTCAATGTTCTGCCCCTCCGGCGTTGTGCGTAATTTATACGTATATTCGGAAAGACCGTCTATCCTTGCCAGATAGCGGGCGCGGGCATCATTCAGGATTTGCAATTCCTGAATGACATTAGAGAGTGCTGTTTTGGTGTTGTTGAAATTCATGTGTTTATCTCCTTTGCGTGTAGGTCGCCACCTTTATTTACTGCCTTTTTTAAGGCAATATTTCAATCAGAAATCTGTCAGGAAACCGTCTGACGGTCTGAATACGTCCCCGGGAGCAGTTTTGTCGATTCCTTCATCCTCCCACCGTCTGGCGTTCAACCATGTTGCAGGATGGGGAATAAATTGACCGTCGCTCTTTTTCCATTCGGCGCTTTGCTTTTGCTTTTCGATTGCCTGTATCATTGCCGAAAAGGTAACGTCGTCGGGTGCCAGTTTCAGAAATGCTTTCCTTGCCGGTTCTTTTGCAACCTTGCGGGGGTATGCGTCCCAGAAAACGTCAAAGTGTTTTGTCTGTTCGTTCTGTTTGGTTTCGTTTTGTTTGGGTTTGGGTTTTGTTTTTGTCTTGTCTTGTGGTGCAGGTTTGCTTTCGGCGGTGCTTGAATCGCCGCTTGAAGCACCGCTTGAAGCGGTGACAAGACCACCGGCTTTCCCCGCTCGGGCGCATTGCTTTGACCGAGCCAGAGCGGGAAACAGAAAAGAAGCCGCTATTTTTGCCGCTCCCGAAAAGGCGGGCGGTTCAATATCTGATTGGGAATAATCCAGCATGGCAAGCAAAAGGGCTTTGCATTCGTCGCCGGTGAGTTCTTGAAACGGTTCGCGCCAGTCATAGAAGAAAAGAAGCCCCTTTTCACTCTGTGCCATCGTTCCCCGCCTCCCGATTCACTTCTTTCAAAAGACGTCTGGCCGCCCGGAGCGTGTAGAAAACCGACTTTGCCCGGTGTTCTTCTTTGCGGACAAATTCGCCCAGTTCCCGGGCATCAGAGGGAAAATAATACCCGTTCTGACTTGACGCAATTACTGCACCGCTCCTTCTCAACCGCTCCACCGTCCGCCTGATTTCACGTTCTTCCAGCCCGAAAAAGCGCGACAGATCGCGGGCGTGTATCGCGTTTTCTTCTCCCTCTCCGATCAGGGATAGCAGTTCCCGGATGCCCGGTGCCTGCATCGCCGTTTCACATTCCGTCGAAAAGATACCGTCAAGCATTGATTTCACCTCCGGCGTGTTCGTCCAACCAACTGAAAAAGCGGTCACGGTACAGGTATTTTCTTCCGCCGATCATGACGGACGGAACGTCCTCCCGGTGCAAGAGCCGATAAAACGCCGAGCGGGTCAACCCGAGTTTTTCCGCGTCTTTGGCAGAAAGAAGTACCGGGAGCGGCTTTTCCTCAACGTAAGTACGGTTCGTTTGTTTCATGCTCATGTCTCACTTTCTCAATAATGGCAAAGATGTTTTCTTTTTCTTCCCTTGAAAACTCTCTTCGCAGTTTTCTTGAAAAGGTGCTATCGGCAATTCCCATTTCTTTTGCAATCTCCCACAAAAACACACGGGATTCCGCCGCTTTCTCTTTTACGTCTTGATTTCTGCTCATTTTTTGCTCTCCTTTCAATTTTTTTCTTTTTGCTATTGACATTGTTGCTCTTGACTGCTATAATTATAGCAGAATTAAAGTTCAAATACGAGACCTATATATGAAAATAATAGATGCTGAAAGGGGCTTTTTATATCAATGATTTATAACTATAATGAAATTGCCAAAAAGTTAAAAGAGTTACGATGTAAAATATGCAGAAAACCGGGAGAGACACTAAGTCGAGGTCGGGGACGCATTAAAAACAAGTATTTCGACCAAGGTGAAATGGCGGAAAAAATATCCGTATCAAAAGGCACTTATGTTGGCTATGAAAATGGAAATGTTGGTAACATGAAACTTGATACATTGAAGTACATTTCAGAATTATGTTGTGTTGATATTGGGTACATTCTCGGTGAATATGAGTCCAGAACACTTGCAATTTCAGATGTTCAAGATGTAACGGGATTGAGTGAAACGGCAATTTCAGAATTATCGTACCGAAAAACAATTTACCCTAATGAAACCGCCATTCTTTCCAAGTTAATCACAAATCCGCAAATGTGGAAATCTTTGAGTGAAATAATCGACGCAAAAGAATTGATAACTATGGAAAACCCAGAACTTGCAAAGACCACTAAAATCCTTGCCGCCGGACAGTTTATCAATATTATTGAAAAAATGATAGAGGGAGAAGAACAATGAGTAAGAAGAACGCAAACGGCGCCGGAACCATCCGGCAACGCTCGGATGGGCGCTGGGAGGCACGTTATACCGTCGGTTTTGATACCGGCACCGGGAAACAGATACAGAAAAGCGTGTACGGAAAGACGCAAAAGGAAGTGCGGCAAAAACTGGCGCAAGCCACCTCCGAAATTGATACCGGCGAATATGTGGAGCCGTCTAAAATGAACGTTGCAAACTGGTTGAAAATCTGGCTTTCCGATTACACCGGAAACGTCAAGCCCTTCACGCTCCGGGCGTATCAGGACAGAATCAACCTCCATGTTGTCCCCGCTCTGGGTGCGGTCAAACTGTCCGCCCTCTCCGCTCCGATGGTTCAGAAGTTTATCAACGGTCTGGGGAAAGAGCAGGACGGCAAGAAAGGGCTTGCCCCGAAGACGATCAAGAATGTTCACGGCGTCCTGCACAAAGCCCTTTTGCAGGCGGTTCTGCTCGGCTACATCAGGACGAACCCTGCCGATCATTGCACCCTGCCGCGAATCGAAAAGGCAGAAATAAAGCCGCTCGACAATGAGAAAACGGCAGATTTTCTCACGGCGGCGGCGAAAGACAAATACTATGCAATTTTCCTGATTGATATTTTCACGGGGCTCCGGCAGGGGGAAATTCTCGGTCTGACGTGGGATTGCATCGACTGGAAGACCGGAACGATCACCGTCAAACAGCAGTTACAGCGTGAGAAAAAGGAAGACGGCGTTTATTACCTGACATCCCTGAAAAACGATAAGACGCGCCAGATTCAGGCGGCAAAGACCGTCATTGACGCATTACGCAACCGGCGGCGCGATCAGATGATGGAGCGCATGGCGGCGGGCGAAGCGTGGAAGCCGGATATTGCCAATCTGGTCTTTACCAGCGAAACCGGCGAACACATTTCACATACCACCGTCCGAAAGCATTTCAAAAAGGTGGTGGAAGAAATCGGAATGCCGGAAGCACGCTTTCACGATCTGCGCCACACCTACGCGGTCGCATCCATCCAGAACGGCGACGACGTGAAAACCGTGCAGGAGAATCTGGGGCATTATTCGGCATCCTTCACGCTGGACGTGTACGGTCACGTTACCGACCGGATGAAAGAGGACAGCGCAAACCGCATGGAGGAATACATCAAACGCATTACCGGATAAGTGCCGGAAAAGCACTTTTTCGGGCAAATAAAGACCAAATAAAGACCAAAAAACAAAAGGACCGTTGCTCCGGATGTTCTGATACATCGTCGGGCAACGGTTTTTGATTCGGTTTTGTCCCGGTCTGGGGCAAAAGCCGCCGCGTTTCGGGCGGGCGGCGTTTTCGGATGGTGAAACGGTTCTGTTTCGGGGCGGCTCTCCGATCGGCTTTGACTGTCTGACCTCTACCTCACTATGGAAGCGACATCGGAAAAAGACCGTTTTCGGAGCGCGTAAGGGTAAAAATAAGGGTCAAAGGACATTTCGGAAGGTGCCGCAAGTGAGAAAAAAAGAGAAAAACCCCCGAAATCGTGAGATTTCGAGAGTTTATCTATGGCGGAGATGGAGAGATTTGAACTCTCGCGCGGGGATAAGCCGCCTACACCCTTAGCAGGGGCGCCTCTTCGGCCTCTTGAGTACATCTCCGTATAATGTACCTGCGGGCGCCGTTTGCAGAACCCGCAAGCGATATTATAACCGATAATACCGAATTTGTCAATAGAAAATAACTCTATTTTTGATTTTACCGACGCAGGTGCTTTAATTTTCTTGTAAAAAGTTCACTTGTATGGTAAAATAATATCTGTCGGAAAGAGTGACGATTGCAGATACGGAGCCGGAAAGATGAAATCGGAAGAAGCAAAAAAAAGGCTTTACGAAGAGTTTGCCGCAAAAAACGGAATAAAGCTGAGCGATCAGCAGAAAAAAGCCGTCACGTCGGTCGAGGGACCGACGCTTCTGCTTGCGGTCCCGGGGTCCGGCAAAACCACCGTGCTCATATCCAGACTCGGATATATGATTTATTCCCTCGGCATCAGCCCCGAATCAATCCTGACCATGACTTATACCGTGTCCGCGGCAGCCGATATGAAAAAGCGCTTCGTTTCCATGTTCGGTGCGGCGGATGCCGACCGGACGGAGTTCCGCACCATCAACGGCGTCTGCGAAAAAATTCTCCTTTACTACGCAAAAACCGAGGGAAAGGAATGCTTTTCGCTTGCCGGGGAGGGCGATACCGGGAAAATTCTTTTCGATATCTGTAAAGAAAAACTCGACGATTACCCGACGGACGGTGATATCCAGGAGATACGCACGGCAATATCCTATGCCAAGAACATGATGCTGAGCGACGGCGAAATTGCCGGTATCGGCACGTCGGATCTGCCTTTCCCCGAAATATATTCGGAATACAGAAAAATTATGAAGGAAAGCCGGCTGATGGACTACGACGATCAGTTGATTTATTCACGTCAGGTGCTCCTTCAATATCCCGCGATTCTGAAATATTACCGTGACAAATTCAGATATATCTGCGTCGACGAAGCGCAGGACACGTCGAAAATCCAGCATGAAATCATATCGCTGCTGGCGGGGAAAAGCGGCAATCTTTTCATGGTCGGCGATGAGGACCAGAGCATCTACGGCTTCCGCGCCGCCTATCCCGATGCCCTGATGAATTTCGGGCGTGACCATCCCGGCGCTGAAATTCTCGTCATGGAGCGAAATTACCGGTCGGACGGCAATATCGTATCGGCCGCGGACGGATTCATAAAGCAGAACGTACGCCGGTACGACAAGAATATGCAGTCAGACCGCCCCGCCGTCAACGAAATTAAGATCCTTCACGTGAAGAGACGGAGCGAACAGTACGACCGACTTGTCCGGATTGCCGACGATTGCACCGAACAGACCGCGGTCCTGTAC
>JAZRWX010000008.1:0-6801 GCA_045599905.1 Acutalibacteraceae bacterium | reverse complement strand
ACCTTAGTCACAATAAGCCCAATCAAGAAACCAATAAAGCCACCAACGGCTATTGTTCCAACAAACAAGGCAATAATTTCTACAAGATAGTTCATTCCAACTACTTGGGATATTATCTCGCATACTACATAAGTGGCAAGGCATATCGCCACACCAATTATGCTCTTTCTTGTGTTCTTCATCTTTATACCAATAATTGTTGCTGCAACCAATCCAATTAACATAAAGACAACACTGTCAGAAGAAAACAATTCGCCAAGAATAGGTAAATATCTCATATTATACACCTTTGCAAATTCTGATTTGTCGATATCACGCATATTTGATTTTCTGTACAAAATCAAAAAATACTTCCTTAACCACCTGCCGCTTTCCTTCCGGCGGTTTTTATAAAACGGGCGTTATTCTGTTTTGATATCCACAAGCACGGCGTCTTTCGGGTTAAAATAATCGGTCGAAAGACTGCTTAAACCGGACGCTTTCCACGCCTGCTCAAATGAAATATTTTCAATATTGCTCAAATAGATGAACGTGGTGTCTTTTTCGGCGTTCGGGATCCGTCCGCTGACGGTCAGTTTATATTGATAGGTGCTGCCCTCGCAGTGAAACGTTCCGTCCGGCATTTCGGAATAGGTTTTCATACTGCCTTTCACCACGGTTTCCGACGGGGTCGCCCCGCAGCCGACCGCGGTTAAAAGCAGGAACAGGCAAAGGATCGCCGCGATATGTATTTTCATGGCAGGTACCTCCGTAAAAACGGTCAATCGGCTTTCAGGCGGATATGGGTCGGCAGACCGCCCACCATTACCGGCGTGATCTCTCCCTGGATCAGGGGTTGGGCGTACTGGATATACTCGTTGGTCACCCCGTCGCCGGAGGGTGTGATCCATTCCACCGGGACCTTTTTCTCAATGTTGGCGATCTCGTGGACGTCGTAAACGTCGGTCGTGCAGATATACGGCTCCTGCGAAGCGCGTTTCAGGATCACCATAACGCCGTTATGTCCGCCGAATGCCGCCTTGACAGCGGCACCGCCGACCTGGAACGCTTCCGAAATATCGGTCAGCGAAACCAAATGACTGCCGCAGCGCTGCACGGTGGACAGTTCAATGGAACGCACCTTGCACCCGATGGTGCGGCCGAGGTAGTTGGCAAGGTATTGCCCGACGCCGGACAGCAGTTTGTGACCGAACGCGTCCACGGCGGTGGTGTTGCCGATGGTGTCGGAATACATTTCGCCGCCGACGTCTTTCACGCCCTCCGAAACGGCGATGACGACCGACTTTTTGGTCTTTTGCAGTTGGCGGACGCTTTCGGCGACCCGTTCCATCGAGAACGGGATCTCGGGCAGATAAATAAAATCGACTCCTTCCGAATCCGGCCCTTTGGCAAGGGAGGTGGCGGCGGTCAGCCAGCCGGCGTTTCGTCCCATGATCTCGATAATGGTGATACTTTTCATATCGTAAACCAGCGAATCAGCAACGATTTCTTTGGCAATGGTGGCAATGTATTTCGCCACACTGCCGTATCCCGGGGTATGGTCGGTGACGGCAAGGTCGTTATCAATGGTTTTCGGCACCCCGACAAAGCAGATCTGCGATCCGGTCATCCGGCCGTAATCGCTGAGTTTGCGGATGGTATCCATCGAGTCGTTACCGCCGATGTAAAAGAACGCGCGGATGTCGTATTTTTCAAGAAGCGTAAACAGCCGTTCGTAAATTTCGTGACCGCGCTCCGGCTCGGGCAGTTTGTACCGGCAGGAGCCGAGGAAGGAAGACGGGGTGCGTTTCAGCAGTTCGATATCCATATCCGAAGTGATATGACGGGACAGGTCGATGATATTTTCTTCCAAAAATCCCTGTATGCCGTACCGCATACCGTAAACCGTCTGGGCGCCGCGCTCTTTGGCGGCGTGGAACACCCCTGCCAGACTTGCGTTGATGGCGGCGGTCGGTCCGCCGGACTGTCCGACGATCACGTTTCCTTTGGTGATGATATTTTTCATTACGTCCTCCGAAGCAGGTATTTTTTACAACATGGTACAGCCGGAAACGGCTTATTTTCTGCCGTTTTGTTCGTCCAGCGTCAGCGAGAAACTGTCCATGAACTCATCCAGAAAAACGTCGGCTTCGGGCAGGCGCATATCCCGTACCGCCTGCCGTGTGGCACGTTCCGCCGCGACAAATTCGCGGTTGCCCATGTTCAGTTCTTCCACGCATTTGATCAGCGCCGAAAGTTTGTCCGCCGCCTTGATCAGTTTTTGCGTTTCCTCGTCGGGGGCGTACAGCGGCGCGTATTCCGTCCGCAGGTCTTCGGGCAGAAGCGACAAAAGCCGATCGTCCGCGACGGCTTCGATCTGCTTATAAACCGACTTGATCTCGGTATTATAATATTTGATGGGGGTCGGCATATCCCCGGTGATGATCTCACTGGTGTCGTGGAACATGGCGGCGGTGGCGACGGCGTTCGGATCAACCGTTCCGCCGAACCGTTTGTTGCGCAGAACCGCCAGGCAGTGCGCGATCATGGCGACTTCCAGACTGTGTTCGCTTAAATTTTCCTGTTTTGTATTACGCATGAGTCCCCAGCGGTAAATATTCTTCATCCGGGAAAGCATGGCGAAAAAATGATACTGCATTTCATCACATCCTATTGAATATTATAGCATCTTTTGTTATAATAGCAATAAGAATTTCAAAAAACGGAGGACAGAAACGTGACACGTTTTTCCGAAAGAAAAAGAACGCTGTTAAAAACACGCAGATCCAAAGCGCTTTCGACCTTTCTAATCGGTCTTGCGGTGGCGGCGTGCTTTTTTGTGCCGTATATGATAACTTCCGAAGGGTACTTTACCTTTTTCGGTGATTTCAACGTACAGCAGATCCCGTTTTATCAGATGTGCCACGAAGCGGTGCGCAGCGGCAACACCGAATGGAACTGGCTGACCGACCTCGGCGCGAACTTTGTCGGGTCGTACAGCTTCTATTTGCTGGGCAGTCCGTTTTTCTGGATGACGATCCCGTTCCCGACGGCGGTCGTGCCGTATCTGATGGGACCGCTGCTGATCTTGAAATTCGCCTGCGCGGCGCTGACGGGGTATCTGTATATCGACCGTTTTGCCCGGACGCCCGAAGCGGCACGGCTGGGCGGATTGCTGTACGCTTTTTCGGGATTTTCGGTTTATAACATCTTTTTCAATCATTTTCACGAAGCCATTATCCTGTTTCCGCTGCTGTTGTTGGCGCTGGAACTGCTGATGACCGAACGGCGGCACGGCTTTTTCGCGCTGATGGTCGCGGTGTGCGCCGTTTCCAATTATTTCTTCTTCTTCGGCATGGTGGTCTTCTGCGTGATCTACTTTATCGTCCGCGCGGTCACTGGCGCGGTGCAGATCCGTTTCACCCGCTTTTTGCTGATGGCGCTGGAAGCGGTGCTGGGTCTTTTCATGGCGGCGTTTTTGCTGTGGCCGTCGATCCTTGCCGTTGCCGGCAACGGTCGGTTAAGTGAATTCCAGTTCGGCTGGGGCGCCATTCTGTTCGGCAAGGAACAGATCTATCTCAACGTGATCGAATGCTTTTTCTTCCCGCCCGATCTGCCGGCACGTCCGGTCTTTTTCCCGGGGGCGGAGGTGCGCTGGTCGTCGCTGGGCGGCTGGATGCCGGTGTTCAGTATGGTCGGGGTCTTCGCCTTTTTCTTCAACCGCAAGGGCGGCTGGCTGAAACGGCTGATCACCGTCTGCGTTGTTATGGCGCTGGTGCCGGTGCTGAACAGCGCGTTTTACGCGTTTAACGATTCCTATTATGCCCGTTGGTTCTATATGCCCATTCTGATGATGGCGCTGGCGACCGTTTATATGATCGAGGACGATACGGTCGACTGGTCGCGCGCGTGGAAATGGGTACTGGGCATTACCGCGGCGTTTGCGGCGGTGATCGGGTTTTATCCGCAAAAGACCGATGACGGCAACTATTTGCTGGGACTGTATATGCAGGAGGCGGACGAAAAGATCCTGTATCCGTTCCCGTTTTTGCCGAAACTCGGCATCGCGGTCGAACAGACCTATTTCCTGCGCTTCTGGATGGAGGTACTGCTTGCGCTGCTGGGACTGATGATCCTGCGCGCCTTGCTGGGACTCAGGAAAAAAGATCTGCTGAAATTCTGCCGCGCGGCGACCGCCTGCGTTTGTGTAATAACGGTGCTGTACGCCAATTTCTTCGTCTTTACCGGCCGGCTGCATTCGTATGAGATCCAGGAGGTCATGATCGACAAACTGATCGAAGGTGCGGTCGATCTGCCCGATTCGGACGATTACCGCATCGACGTGTACGAAGGGGTCGATAATACCGGAATGTATCTCGGTCTGCCGACCATTAACGCGTTCCATTCGGTCGTGCCGGCGTCGATCATGGACTTTTACAACTACGTCGGGGAAGAACGGGACGTGGCAAGCCGCCCGTCGGTCGATCATCCCGCCATCCGTTCGCTGCTGTCGGTCGAGTTTCTGCTGAACGCCCCGACCGATGAGGACGGATCGGATTCCTTTACCGATCCCGATACCGGTGAAACCAGAATGCCCGGCTTCCGATATATCAAGACTTCCGGCGGATATGAGATCTATGAAAACGAGAACTACGTGCCGTACGGGTATTCATATAAATATTATATGACGCAGGAATTCTGCGACGAACAAAACGAAGACGACCGTTCGGCGTGGATGACCAAAGCCGTTCTGCTGACCGATGAACAGATCGAACGGTACGGCGGTACGATGAAGAACATCGAAACGCTTTACAGTGAATACGACGCGGAGGATCCCACCGCTACGTCCCTGACGCTGGATGACGAGGCACTGGCGACCGACAGCGCCAATCTGCGCGCGACCGCCGCCGCCAACTTCTCGGTGGACGATAACGTCTTTTCGGCGCGTGTCGTGCGGGACACCGATTCGCTGGTCGTTTTCCCGGTGCCGTATGACGACGGGTGGAAAGCCACCGTCAACGGCGCGCCGGTCAAGATCGAAAAGGTCAACGTCGGCTTTATGGCGGTGCCGGTCACGGTCGGCAACAGCGAGATCGTCTTTACCTATACCACGCCGGGTTGGGCGTTGGGTCTTAAAATCAGCGGCATCGCGCTTGGGGCGCTGGTGCTGTATCTGCTTCTGGCATGGCTGATCGGCAGGAAATATCCGCCGCGCACCGTGTACCCCGAAGGGGATGAATTACTGTACCGCTGGCGGAACGACGAACTGTTCCGCGAATCGGTCGAAACGGTGCCGGAAGAACCGGAAAATACGCCGTCAAGTTTGTTGACGGACCCGGTGGAGATCCCCTCACTGGGGGAAGGGTTTGAAGGCGGATTTGAAATCGATGTGAGCGCGTGGAAGGATGATCCCGCGCCGGAAGAACAGTCGAAAGAAGAGGGTTTGACATGATCACGCATATATTATGGTTTTTGGTCGGATTTGTTCTGCTCATTAAAGGCGGAGATTGGTTTGTAGACGGCGCAAGCGCGTTGGCGCGGCGGTTTCATATACCGGAACTGCTGATCGGCGCCACGGTGGTTTCCATCGGTACCACCCTGCCGGAAGTCATGGTGTCTTCCGGCGCGGCGATAAGCGGATCGGGCGGCATTGCCTACGGCAACGCCATCGGCTCGATCATCTGCAATACGGCGCTGATCTCGGCGCTGACCGTTGCCGTCCGTCCGTCCGACGTGGACAGAAAAACTTTGCTTACCCCGGTGGCGTTTTTCTTTGCCGCCGCGGCGTTTTACTGTGCTATTGCCTATATCACGCAGGATTTTGCCCGCTGGACGGGAATCGCGCTGCTGACGCTGTTTGTGATCTATATGATCTTTACGGTCCGTCAGGCATTGACCGACCGGACGCCGGCACCGGCGCAGGCGGAATCCGCCGAGGGATCGGCGATGTGGAAAGACCTGCTTTGTCTGGCGGTCGGCGCGGTGCTGATCGCGGTCGGCGCGGATCTGCTGGTCGATCACGGCACGGCGATCGCCGAAAAACTCGGTGTGCCCGATTCGGTCATCGGGCTGACCTTTGTGGCGCTGGGCACGTCACTGCCCGAACTGGTCACCGCCATTACGGCGCTGGTCAAGGGACACAGCGCGTTGTCGCTCGGAAATATCATCGGCGCCAACCTGTTCAATCTGGTGCTGGTCAGCGGACTGTCGATTACGCTGTCGCCGTTTACGCTGGCGGAAGCGCAGGGCAAGTCCTTCGCGGGATATAACGCGTCTTTGCTGATCGACATTCCGGTCATGTTCGCCGTCATGCTGTTGTTGACCGTGCCGGCGCTCATCCGCGGAAAACTGTCACGCTGGCAGGGCGTTCTGATGCTGTGCATATACGCCGGTTTCTGCGCGTTCCAGTTTTTCTTATGATCCGCGGCTTTTTTTGAAAAGAATTAATACGTGCTGAATCCCGGGAACAGTAAGCAAAAAGGACACATCGGAAGATGTGTCCTTTTTTATGTGTCATAAATATTTTTTGATCTGTTCGTCGAGAAAACGCATCTGTTCTTCGGTGTGGAACCAATGCGCGCCGCCTTTCAGAATGTCCAGTGTCGCGCCGGTTTCCGCCGCAAAGGACGATATCGTTTCAAAAGACGTCATTTCGTCCTTTTCGCCGTAAAAAATATGCGTGGGCACATTCCAGCGGATCGGTGTTTTCCGTACGTAACACAGATATCCCCACGAAAGGGTCTCGCCGAACGGCGTTTCAATGAATTTCCGGCTTTGCAGGTCGTGCTCGGTCACACCTGTCCACATCAGCATATCCGTGAT
>JAZRWX010000007.1:0-2589 GCA_045599905.1 Acutalibacteraceae bacterium | reverse complement strand
ACCTACGGTGAATGCCAGAAGGAAATGGATATGGTCAACAAGGCCTTCATCGAGATCATGATTGAGGGCGATGCCAACGGCCGCGGTTTCCAGTATCCCATTCCCACTTATTCCATCACCAAGAACTTCGACTGGAGTGAGACCGAGAACAACAAACTCCTGTTTGAAATGACTGCCAAGTACGGCACACCGTATTTCTCAAATTACATAAACAGCGATATGGAACCGTCCGACGTTCGTTCCATGTGCTGCCGCCTGCGTCTGGATCTGCGCGAACTGCGTAAAAAATCCGGCGGTTACTTCGGCAGCGGCGAATCCACCGGTTCGGTCGGCGTTGTTACCATCAATATGCCGCGTATCGCTTATCTTGCCGCCGATAAGGAAGATTTCTTCCGCCGTCTGGACAAGATGATGGATATTTCGGCACGTTCGCTGAAAGTAAAACGTACCGTTATCACCAAATTGCTGGAAAACGGTCTGTATCCGTACACCAAGCGTTATCTCGGTACCTTTAACAACCACTTCTCGACGATCGGTCTGGTCGGCATGAACGAGGCCTGCCTCAACGCGAAATGGCTCCGTAAGGACATGACCAATAAAGAAGCGCAGGATTTCACCGCCGAAGTGCTGAATCATATGCGCGAACGTCTGTCGGATTATCAGGAACAGTACGGTGATCTTTACAATCTGGAAGCCACTCCGGCCGAATCCACCGCGTTCCGTCTGGCAAAGCATGACCTGAAACGTTATCCCGATATTATCACCGCCGCCAAGAACGATGATGATACCCCGTATTATACCAACTCTTCGCACCTGCCGGTCGGCTATACCGAGGATATCTTCACGGCGCTTGACATTCAGGATGAATTGCAGACGCTGTATACTTCGGGTACGGTCTTCCATGCGTTCCTGGGTGAAAAACTGCCGGATTGGAAAGCGGCGGCAAACCTGGTCCGCAAGATCGCCGAAAATTATAAACTGCCCTATTACACCATGTCGCCGACCTATTCGGTCTGTAAGAATCACGGATACATTTCGGGCGAGCAGTACACCTGCCCCGAATGCGGTGAAAGAACCGAGGTTTACAGCCGTATTACCGGTTACTACCGTCCGGTTCAGAACTGGAACGACGGTAAAACGCAGGAATTCAAGGATCGCAAGGTCTATGATATCGGTGCTTCCAAACTGACGCATGACGGTCCGGTCTATAAAGAAGAAAAACCGGCTGCCGCCACGCCGACCGCCGATGCCGCGGGGGACGGACTGCTTCTGTTCGCGACCGCGACCTGCCCGAACTGTAAAATCGCCTGCGCTCAACTGGATAAGGCGGGCGCGCAGTATACAAAGATTTATGCCAACGAACAGCCCGAAATGGCTGAACAGTACGGCATTAAACAGGCACCCACGCTGGTCGTGACCGAAAACGGTCAGATCACGAAATACGCCGGCGTTTCGGATATCAAACGCTTTTTGGGACTTTAATGCAGCAAACGACAGGGGCGGGGAATCTTTCCCGCCCTGTTGTCTGTTCTGACACTGTGATGAAATCGGAGGAACGCATATGTATGACGTGATTGTGGTCGGCGGCGGTCCCGCCGGACTGACGGCGGCTGTTTATGCCCGCCGTGCGGATAAAAGTGTATTGGTCATTGAAAAGGCAACCTTCGGCGGACAGATCACCTACTCGCCGAAGGTGGAAAACATTCCCGGCTTTTTGGCGCTTTCGGGTAACGAATTCGCCGAAAAAATGGTGGATCAGGTCATGGAGCAGGGGGCGGACGTTGAATCCTGCGAAGTGTTGGAGATCCGCGACGGGGAAATCAAGACCGTAGTGACCGATTCCGGCACTTTTGAGGGGCGCTCGGTCGTGATCGCCACGGGCGCGAAACACCGTATGCTCGGCCTTCCGGGCGAGGAAAAGTATGTCGGTGAAGGCGTTTCGTTCTGTGCCGTTTGCGACGGCGCGTTTTACCGCAATAAAATGGTCGGCGTGGTCGGCGGCGGTAATTCCGCTTTGCAGGAAGCGCTTCTGCTGGCGGATCTTGCCGATAAGGTTTACGTGATCCAGAATCTGGATTTTCTGACCGGTGAAAAGAAACTTTGCGATCAACTGCTGGCAAAACCGAACGTTGAAGTCATCACCGGAACGGTCGTGGAAGAACTGCTCGGGGAAGATACGCTGACCGGCATCGTCGTCCGCCGGGAAAGCGACGGTCAGACGACCCGTTTGAATCTGGACGGTCTGTTTATCGCGATCGGGCTGATTCCGCAGAATGAACCGTTCCAGAATGTTCTGCCGCTGGATCAGCACGGTTACGCCGACGTCAACGAATTCTGCCGCACCGAAACACCCGGTATTTTTGTGGCGGGCGATTGCCGCCGGAAGCGGATCCGTCAGGTCACGACCGCTGTGTCGGACGGTGCCGTCGCGGCACTTGCCGCCTGCGATTATCTGGACGGAAAGGCGTAATCAGGGGGATGTTTTATGTTTGATGCGTTACAGGTGAAAAACGACTGCGTTGCCTGGATCCGCCGTTTTTTCGAGGAAAACGGAAAAGATTGCAATGCCGTGATCGGCATTTCCGGCGG
>JAZRWX010000006.1:0-5772 GCA_045599905.1 Acutalibacteraceae bacterium | reverse complement strand
TGTGCAAAACGATCGCCAATATCAGCAAGTCCGTTTTCCTGCATTTTTCCGCCGCGCAGGATTCCCAACGGTCCGTCAGCGACAAAAAAGCCGTGCCCAAAATCAGACCGATCACCGCCGGCAGAAATGAAAAATGACCCCAGTTCACCCGTTCGATTGCCGGAATCAGCAAACTCCATACCGATGCTGCCATCATGACACCGGCGGCAAATCCGTTCAGCAGATTTCCGACCGTACGGTCCATTTCACCTTTCAAAATAAAAACACATAACGCGCCCAAAGAAGTGCCGATAAACGGAATCAGCAACCCCTGCGCCATAACACCGTTCAAATATACCAAACCCTTTATTACCGCTTCGGGGTATTCCCCGTCTATTTATACTATTCGGTAAAAAAGAATTTGCGCTGACTTTTTGACAGCGGAATCATTCCCGGTGTTTCGGAAACAAGACCTTTCCCGGCGAGAACAAAATACCGTCACATTTGAGTTTTCGGCACACCCACAGTACCCCAAACGAACCGGCGACGGAAATTACGGCCGTCAGGCAGACCCATACCATTCCGCCGAATCCGAGCAACGAACACAGTACACAGACCGCCGTTACAAAAAACACGTGCCACACATAGATCGGCAAAGAATTTCTGCCGAAAAACGACAGCACCGAAACATTCATATTGCGTTTCGCGGCAATGCCGAGCAGTGAAAATACGCACACGGCGGCGACCGCCGTATTCAAAAACGGGATTCGCCGGATCTGCTTTTCAAAACAGCAGATCCCCACAACGATCGCCGCGGCCGAAACCACGGTCAGAATATTGAACACAAACGCCGGCACTTTTTTCAAAACAGCACCGAACTGCGTACCGATAAAAAAGAATAACGCGTAATAACAAAGCCGGTAAACGTTTTCATCCAGAACATTCATCCAGACGTTGGAAACGATATTCGCGGCAACGCCGAGCAGTCCCGCCCAAACAGTCCAACGGCGCGGAAGGATCAAACCGAAAACAAGATAATAAACGATCAGCACCCAAAAATACCAATAAGGTCCGCTCGGACGGTACGGTAATTGCAAGATCTGTTTCAGGTTCACCGTCGATTTCATCTGCGCGGCAAACGGATACCGCACCAAAATATACAAAATTTCATAGAGAAAATACAACAGGATCAGATTCACAAGACTTTTCAGCACTTTGCGGCGGTTTTCCAGAATAAAACGCCGGAACAGATAGCCGCTTACCGCCAGAAACAGCGGCATATGGAAAGAATAAATCCCGTTATAGATCACCGCGCCGACCGCCGACTGCCCTCCGGGCAGCAGGCCCCTTGAAGCAAAGGCATCAATGGCGTGACCCAGCACGACCAAAAGGATCGCGGTGCCTTTGAGCGAGTCGATCCAGTTTTCCCTGCTCTTTTCCCGAATGTTTATTTCACGTTTCATACGAGTACCTTTTCCAGCAATACGAGTGGAACGTCCGGAATGCCGTTAAAAACGCACGGAACGATCCCGACCTCTGTATACCCGACTTTCGCGTAAAAACGCCGTGCCGCGGCATTTTTCGCGTTTGTATCCATACGCAGTGTCCGGCATCCGCCCTGACGTGCCAATTCCTCATAATACCGGACAAAGCGCCGTCCGAGTCCGCGGTGAAACATGGACGGTTCGACCGCCAGCGTGTGCAGTACCAGCACTTCATCATCCGTTGCGGGAATACTCCAATTACCGTCGGCGTAAACATCGACCTGAATATGATTGATAATGGCCGCAGCACAGACCGTTCCGTTTTCTTCCATGACATAAAGATCACCGCGTTCCAGCGCCGCCCGTGCCGTTTCTTTTGTCGGATAAACACCCGGCAGCCAACCGGTCGCGGTTTTGCCGCCGCGTTCTTCTTCATGAATACGGCGGTATATTTCAGACACGGCCAACAGGTCGTTTTCCGTTGCGTGGCGTACCATCTGTTTTTCCTCCTGCTTCAACGAATGTTCATAAATCAAAAAAAGCCAAGACCGCCTTGGTCGCCTGCTCCATGCAGTCGGGGTTTTGGAAACGGTGATCCGCCCCGTCGACCTCAACGAATTCGATAACATTATCCTCGGCAAACTGTTTCACGGTTTCAAGCGGAACGATCTCGTCCTTCGTGCCGTGGATGATCAGAATATCATCGGCGTAATCAAAAAACGTTCTTTGGCAGATATCGGCGTTTTTCAAATCTTCCAGAAAAGGCAGTTCCACCTTGATTTTCCGGTCAAATCCGACCATCGCGCCTTTTCCGCGGCAAATCTGTTCAAACGCCTCCGCCGACATGACGGTTTTGGTGAAATGTTCGTACATATTGACCGCCGGACACCGCAAAGCGATTTTGCAAAACGGATTGCCGCGATCGGATAAATATTTAAGCGTCAGATAACCGCCGAAACTGGTGGCGTAGGCATAGATCGTTTCCGGGGAATATTCTTCTTTGACGTAGGAAATCACTAAATCCAGATAGGTTTCGCAATCCGCCAGAAACAATTTTTTCCGAACGTCATCCCCGTGACACGGGAAATCGAAAGTCACCAGAAAAACGCCCTTATATTTTGACAAAAGCCGATCAGCGAACTTTTCCGCCGACCGGTTATCCTTATGCCCCGCAAAGCCGTGACAGTAAATCACGGCTTTTTTCATCGGCACCGATTTATTATAATACAGTTTACAGCGGACGTTATAGCCGCTGCGATTGATTTCAAAATAACGCTGCATTTTCCCGTTCCCTTATTTCAAGATGCCCGTTCAGGCGTCTTTTTCGCTTTCAAAGATGCGCTGATCTTATCAGTCAGCCACTGACCGAACAACGCCAGAATAAACGTTGCGGCCAGATAAATACCGAAAGTGATGATTAGATTTTTCGCGGTATACGTATGACAGAGTTTACCGAATTCCGGGAAACGTTTTTGCGCGAAAATCATGGCGGAACGCACCGCGCAGTGGGTCAGATAAATCGACAAACTGAATTTGCCCAAAAACGCCGAGGCACGATTGCAGTACAGATCGGTGACCGCCGCCTGACGACTGCCGGAAATGACAACGAATACAAAAAACAGCAGAATCAACAGCGGTTGTGCCGCACTGTTCATAAAGAAGATCATCAAGAACGCGCCGACGATCGCACCGACGTCCACGACCGAGTACAGCAGACTTCTTACCTTTGTATTTTCCTTTTGTGAAAGGGCTTCCGCCAGCACATAGGCAAACACGCCGAGACAGATTCCGGCAAAAGCGCGCATTGTACCCTTGCCGACAAGTTGGGTATCGATCGAACCGAACAGCGAACCGGTCGCGCGGAAAATAATGCCCAAAGTCACCAAACCGATAAGCGGAGAAAGAATTTTGCTGAATACCTCTTTATTTTTCCGGAACAGCGGATAAAGCACAAACAGCGCAAACAACATGGAAGACAGATACCACGACGCGCTGAGAACGTTCTGAACACCGAAACCGTACGCTTTCAGTAAAAGAAAATCACTGACGACTTTTGACAAGGTTGCAAATTTACCGGCCTTCCAGAACGCCGGATCCCCAATGACCGTTACCAGCAGTGACAAAGCGTAACCGTAGATCCATACGCCTAAAAATCCCTTGATCTTATGGGTCATGAAACAAAGTGTTTCGGAACCGATGGTATTCCTGTCGTAGGGGCGTTTGTCACGGTAAACCGAAGCCGCGAACAGATAGCCCGTCACGATGAAGAAAAATTCCACCGCGAGCGCGCCGTGCTTCGGGAATACTTCCCGATCGAAAATACTGTGCGAATGATATAATGCCACAAAAAGCGCCGCGATAAATTTCCAGAAATCCAGTTCGCCGTTCCGCTTTTTCTTCGGTTGTACGTTTTCCATTTTATTACCCCTTATTTTTTCGCAATAAGATCAATCGTTCTTGATTCACCGTCGCCGACCCGGATGAGATAAAGCTGTCTGTCGGTATAATCCGCAAAAACGAAATCAACGGTATTTGCGTAGAGATTATAGGCGGTCGTCAACACATACGGAATACCGGACAGTTCACCGATCCTATCGCCATGTTCATGGCCCGCGATCATATATTCCACCATACCTGTTTTTTTGCTGAAATCATATACCTTTCCGTCAAATTCGTATGTTTCTCCGGCATCGTATGCCGCCGCAATTCTTGCGGCTTCTGTAGAAACAGGTAATATACCGTGCGTCACCAAAACTATATGTGCATCATCATTCGCATCCAGAGATTGAATATACCATTTCAACTGTTCGTTGTCATAATCGTCACAAGTGTCGTGACCCCACTCGATTCCGCTGTCAAAAACATAATAACGGCTTGCGTTTGAATTAAAGCTATAATACGGCTTCCCGTTTTCCATGTTCCACGCCTTCGCTATTTCAGAAGGGGTCAATTTATATTTGCTGGCACCGATCACGCCGTCTCCGGTTCTGTACTGATAATTATAATCATGGTTGCCTACAACAAGATAACTGTTTTTTCCGAATATCTTTGTCATATTAGTCCGAACTTCGGACAGAAGATTCATGGCGCCTTTCTTGTTGTTTGTGTCGTTCAACCAGTCGCCGCCGCAAATCGCAAAAGATGCGCGTGACATCTCATACAGATTTCCGAAATCGCTCAATCCTTCCCAGTGTATCGGGGCTATTTCCCCGTCTTCCGTCACCGGACCAATATGCGGATCCGTAAAGAACAGATAAAAATCTCCTTCGACTTTTCCCGAATCGATCATATCCTGTATGCCGTTTACGCTCGTATATGTTTTCTTCCCTGTATTTGTATCATCCTGATTCACGGTTTCCGCCTCGTTTACGTCGTTATCGGTTGCTTTTCCAGAAGAACTGGCATTACCGTCACTCTTCTTACAACCCGCAAAAAACACAATTTGCGTCAAAGATAATACCACGCATAAAACAAGCGCCATTTTTTTCATATTTAATACTCCTTAGCGTTTCCAATATCCATAATGATTAGTTATGTGCCTTGGTCAGTAGAACCACCGTCTCGACATGGGTGGAGACAATACCGTGAATGTCGACACAACACGGGAACAAATCTATCCCCACAGTACACGGGAACATATCTTCTGCCAAAATGTGCGACATCTATTTCGGTGACTAAAGCTTGTCTGTACGTGAGAATCGGTCCACGGTGACTTGTTTACGAAGCCGATTTTGTGCACTCAAACCAATAAACAGCCTTATTAGATGTCTCCAATTCCTTGTCAGAATGAAATCATTTCCCCTGCGGTATCGGCTTGGCAAGTTTCATTTCATCGGATGTGCCGAAAGTTCTTCGTATAACCGTTTCGATATATCTTCTCATTAGTGTTTCATCAGTGACCAATGTAAACAGTCGAAGATAATTCGTTTGATTCATCCATACAATTTTGACAGGTGCGTGCAGTTTCTGACTCATTCCGCCAATTGAAATCACACCCTGCTCTATGTTGAGAACAGGAAGTTGCTGAATATTTCCGATTGAATGATACTGATCGATAATCTCCTTCTCGTTCGCACCGATTGTTCTAGCTACAGATAAAGTGCCTATGGAAATATCCAAATCGTTCTTGCTCATATATTCCGCCCATGATTTCATATCTTCCCAACCATATCCGCGAGCGGCGAGCAACACATCATACTGCTGCCATGCACCGGCTTCAGTGTGCTTCAATGTTCTTATGTATGTTATATCATCTAATTCGTATTCCTGTTTTTTTCTTAAAAGTTTTGTAAAAATGCTCATACTTACT
>JAZRWX010000005.1:0-6616 GCA_045599905.1 Acutalibacteraceae bacterium | reverse complement strand
CCAACGGTACCCTTTTGGGTGGCGTTGGTTTTTCTTTTGTGGAAAAGAGGATCGAAAAGGACGGTTTGCCAAAGGCAAATTCAAACAGTCCGGGGGACTGTTTGAAAGTCCGTGTGCGTGCCGTCGGCGTCAGCCGAGCGGGCAATCCTCTTCGTCTCCACCATTAAAATCTTATCCGAACTCTTTGGGTTCGGATATGGGGCATCTTGCTCCACCAAAAACAGGAAGTACCCTTTTGGGTGCTTCTTGTTTTTCTTTTTGCAGAAAAGAACACGGCCGCCCGAAAAACGGGCGGCCGTGTTTACTTAAAACAGTTTTTTCAGTTCTTCTTTGGTTTTGAAGCCGGTTTCCCGATTTTTCAGCTGTCCGTTTTCAAAAAACAGCACGGTCGGAATGGACATCACGTCAAACCGTTCAGTCGTGTCGGGGTTTTCGTCGGTATTGATCTTGCAGAACTTTACGCCCTTTTCTTCGACCGAAAGTTCCTCGAAAACGGGCAGAAACTGTTTGCACGATCCGCACCACGGCGCATAGCAATCTACGATCACTTTTGCGTTGTCATGAACCGCCGCTTCTAAATTTCCGTCGTTGATTTCTGTAATATTGCTCATATCATCTTATCCTTTCATGTTTTTCAGGGCGGCGGTCGCTGCAAGACTGCCGTCGCTGACCGCGGTCGTCAACTGCCGCAGTTCTTTTTCGCGGGTATCCCCTGCCGCGAATATGCCGTCGGTTTTGGTATACACGCTGTCCCGGCAACGGATATACCCTTCGTCGGTCAGATCCGCCACATTGGCAAACGCCTGATTTTCCGGTTCCTGACCGATGGCGATGAACAGTCCGTCCGTGGCGATTTCCCGAACGGCGCCGCCGCGGTCGGTGACCGTGACCGTTTCAAGTTTTTCGCTGCCGCCGATCGCCGTGACGGCGGACTCCATCAGAAACGAAACGTTGTTTTTGCGGGACAGATCCTCGCGGTACTTTTCCTCGCCCTCGAATTCATCGAAACGGTGGACTACGTAGACCTTTTCCGCCAGGTCGGCAAGATAAAGCGCGTCTTCCAGCGCGGCGTTCCCACCCCCGACGACCGTGACCGTTTTCCCTTTGAAAAAGTTGCCGTCGCAGGTCGCGCAGTACGAGATCCCTTTACCGATAAAGTCGGATTCTTTTTCCAGATTCAGTTTTCGTTTTGCGGCGCCGTTGGCAATGATTACGGTCCTGCCCCGATACGTGCCTCCGGACGTCCGGACGGTTTTGTCCTTCTGCACGGACCGTACCGTTTCGAATCTGATTTCCGTTCCCATGCCTTTTGCCTGTTCGTAGAGATTTTCGGCCAACTGATAACCCGAGATCCGCGCAATGCCGGGGTAATTTTCCACCTTGTCGGCCGACGCGATCTGTCCGCCGTATCCTTTGGATTCCAGCACCAGCACCTTCTTGTTGGCGCGCCGCAGGTAAATGGCGCTTGTCAGACCGGCAGGTCCCGCGCCGATAATAACGCTGTCATACATACCGCCACCTACCACAGCAAAGCCGCAAGGTCTTTTTCAAGAACGTCCGGGCTTTCGATCGGGGCATAGCGGTATACCGGCATTCCGTTTTTGTCCAATAAAAATTTGGTGAAATTCCATTTGATGTCGTTTTTTTGTTTATACGTTCCGCTCATTTTTTCGACCGCTTTCATGGACAGTTTATGGGCGGTGCCGCGAACGATCTCTTGGGGCGCGTTTTCTTTCAGGAATTTCCAGACTGGGGAAGCGTTTTCGCCGTTGACCTCCGTTTTTTTGAAACGCGGAAACGAGGTTTTGTACCGGACCGTGCAGAATTCATGGATCTCGCTGTCATCCCCCGGTGCCTGATGACCGAACTGGTCGCAGGGAAAATCCAGTATTTCAAATCCCGCCGGACGGTATTTTCGGTACAACCGTTCAAGCGATTCGTACTGCGGGGTGAATCCGCAGCCGGTCGCCGTGTTGACGATCAGCAAAACTTTTCCTTTGAACACGCTGAAATCGACCGTTTCGCCGTTGTTCTTTTCGGCTGTGAAATCATAAATATTCATCGTCATTCTCCTTCGGGAATAGAATGTCCGGTTTTTCCGGTTTTATTCTGCCCCGACGCAGAAAAAAGTCCCTGCCGTGCGGCAGGGACTTTTTTAATCAATAATATTAATAACGTACCGTTTTTCCGGCGGTCAAACCACCGTTTCCGGACCGTCCGTTGTTTTGATACTGTCGAGAATATGGTCATCCCGAATGGAAAGAACGGGATTTTCGGTCGGCTGTTCGTCAAATACGATGATCTCGTTTTCGTCTTTCAGCAATTCGCCCGGCAAATATAACGAGCGCTGCGGACCGATGTTCCAGTATCTTCCGAGATTCATTCCATTTACCACGATAAACCCTTTGGTAAATCCGTCGGGATGAATGAAACAGTCTTTCTGCTGTCCTGCATGGAAAACGCCCTTATAAAACGCGGGATTCTTCCTGGTACCCGAAAAACTCAACCGGCTCAGATCCGTCATCGGCAGCGTAAACACATCCCACTGATGCAGAAGCTGACGCGGTCCGCCCTCAACCGATACAAAGACATAATCCAGCAGACCTTTCCGATCGCCGCGCAGCAGTTCGGGGCCGAAATTGACACGCCCCATGTTTTCCACCAACAGATCCAGCGTGCCGCCGTCGGTCATCCAGCCGTCGACTTCCAGATACTGTTTTTCGTCGTTCCGGCTGACCGTTCCGCGGTAAATTCCGTTGAAATAGACCAGCACCCTGTCCGCGAATCTGCCGAACGCCAACAGATTGATCGGCTGACCGGCAGTGATCTGTGTACGGTAAAGAATATAGCCGTAATCCTGACCGAAATGTTCCATTCCGTACAGACACGGTGAATGGAACCGTTGTCCGACCGCTTCCAGATTGCAAAACAGATCCGCCGACTGCGTCAGCCGGACTTCGCCGAGATTCTGGGTTTCCACCGGTTCCGGTGCGGGCAGTTTTTTGCCCAAATACTGTTCCATGACCTTTTGTATGGAAAAATATTTCGGCGTACATTCGCCCCATTCGGTCAGCGGCGCGCCGTAATCGTAACTGGTCACGTCCGCAAAATAGGTCAGTTTTGTTTTGTTGTCCGGGTCGCAGTTAAACGAATTGGCCCCGTTCAAAAAGCCGAAATTCGTGCCGCCGTGGAACATATACAGGTTAAAATCCGCGTCCTGTTCCAAATGCTGGCGGACTTCCAAGGCGACCGTCTGCGCGTCGTAATCCTGCACTGGATCGCCCCAGTGGGACATGGCACCGATCCAATGTTCAACGTGGAAATGCGGCGCGTCCGGCTGGAATTCGTCCAGCGCGGCAAAATGCTCCGGCATCAGTGCTTTATCATATCCGAAATCCAGCGCGCACAGCGTATCGTCCGCGTGACCGCCGTTCAAAAACATTTTCAGATGCCCGTCGGAAGTGAAGATCGGCACGTTGACCCCGCGGTCTTTCAGCATTTTCACGCAGCGGTTCATATACGCCGTGCTGTTTCCGAACGATCCGTATTCGTTTTCCGCGGCGACCAGGATCACGTTGCCGCCGTTGGTTTGCAGAAACGGCAGTATTTTCGGCATCAGCACGTCAAACCAGCGGTCGACCGCCGCAAGATATTCCTCATCCTCGGTACGCAGGCGGATGTTTTCATTTTTCAACAGCCACGCCGGAAGACCGCCGTTATCCCATTCGGCACAGATATACGGACCCGGACGAACGATCACGTACAGCCCCAGTTCCTGTGCGGTTTTCAAAAAGCGTTCCAGATCCAGCCGACCGGAAAAATCATATTTCCCCGGCCGCGGCTCGTGCAGATTCCAGCAGCAGTAGGTTTCAACCGTATTCATGCCGGCGTTTTTCAGTTTCAACAGCAGTTCGCGCCATTTGCCCGGCATACTGCGGAAATAGTGGATCGACCCGCTGAAAATGCGCATCGGTTTACCGTCTATTTCAAAATGTTTGTTTTTCCATGATACCATGTGTGTGCTCCGTTTCCGTATCTATTCTTATGCAAAATCCGATTTGACAACAACGATTTCCTTCGGCGCGTCGATCCGCGTTTCGCCGTTTTCGATATCGATCGACAAAACGCCGAACGGGGTCGGCAGTTTCGCGTGGATGAATTTCAGGGTTTCGGGACTCGGCCGGACGCTGATCTTCCGGTACCCGTCTTCGACACGCAGACCGATGATATGCTCGACAAAGAAAGCGACAACACCCGACGACCAGCCGTGGCAAAGCGAATGCCTGAAATTCTGATAGCAGTATTTCCCGAAATCACCGTGAATATCTTTCTGCCCGTCTGACGGCAGGGTTTCCAGCGTATTGCAGTTTTCAAGCCATGCAATATCAAAATCTTCCCAGAACGTGGTCGCCCCGACCGAAAGCATACCGCCGAAATATTCTTCGGTCAGCGCCAGCGTCTGACGGCTGGAACACAAAGACAGCGCGGAAAGAATGTAATAGGACATAAAGGTGGAAAATCCCCCGGCGCCGTGCTCTTCCATCAGCGCGCGGCAGTTCTCACGGTCTTTTCGTCCGGCAAGGACCTGAAAAGCCGCGGTCTGTTTTGCCGCCGCGTTTTGCGAAAGGTATTTTTCCAGTTTATTCCGCACCGATACCGCAGAATCGCAGTTCCGCATTTCCAGAAATTTTCCGGCGGCGTAACAGATCAGCGCCGCGGTTCCCAATAACGCGTCCTGCGTTCTGTAAGTAGGCCAGTCCAGGAAGAAACACATGATTTCTTCCGGATCGCCAAAATCCATATTCCCGTTTCCGTCGATATGCGTATCGAATTTTTCGAAAATACCGGCCGCGAAATCTTTGTGCTTTTCAAAGAATTCCCGGTCGCCGCTGATCCTGCAATAATCCGTCAGATTGATGACCCACCACGCGGAATAGGACGGAATACCGTTGATCCACGCGCCCGTTTCGGTTTCTTCACGCAAAAGTTCAAGCACGTTTGGGATATTTTCGGTACTGCCGTACAGATACAGCGACGTGACGATCTCCTGATGCAGATCGCCGCTCCAAACCAGGCGGTCACGTTTGACGCCGTCCCAGATATAGCCGTTCTGGAAGCACAGTTTCAGCGTGTAGGCGGCGGTTTTCAATATTTCGTTGATCTTTTCGTTGTCGGTGACGATACTGCCCTCATAATCAAAGCGGCGGGTCCTGTTCACCGCAATGACCGAAGCCAGTTTGACGGGCGTGTCGCTGACCAGTTCGATTTTCACAAAGCGGAACCCGGTCTGCCCGAACGACAGGTCGGACAGATTGGAGACCGTGACGGTGAAATCCCGCGGCGAATGGTCGTTCGTGGTGTTCTTTTCGTGCAGCGGCGTTACCGCTTCCGAATAGGATTCCCCAAAGGTCAGATGAAATTGAGCCGTTCCGTCACAAGACCGTGTGATCAGGCGGATGCCGCCGGCGAGTTCCCTGCCGAAATCAAGTACCAGGGAAGCGCCGCGCCCGTTCATTTCCGTCAGGTCTTCGGTCGAAAACGATGCCGTGATTCTTTTCTCTTTGAACAGATTGAAACTTTGACTGACGTTATGTTCTTCTTTGATGGCGGCAGGAAATACGATCTCCTCGGTCATCATGGTATCGCCGGTATACTGCATAGAAAAACCCCTTAAACAAACTGTGTTTCAAATCCGTACAAACAGAAAAAAGCCACGTGTACCCCGGCCGGAAAAAATCTTCCGGTCGGGGTACTGATATTTCTTATGATTTACGCGGCAAGGATCGCGCGGACAACAGCGGACATATCGTCCGTGTCCAATACGTTATTCTGATCTACATCAGCATAAATATAGGTTGCCAGCGCAGATTCTTCGGCAAAATACTTTTTGTATCTTACCAGATCGCGGACGTCGACCGCGTCGTCGCCGTTGGCGTCACCCAGCGCGTATTCACGGTACAGTTCAATGTTGTTAAATACGGCGGCGCCCAGATTTACCTGGCTGTCCAGAATGGTAGTCTTCGCTTTCGTGCCAAAAATAAGATTGACGTTGCCGCTTTCGTTGGCGGTCAGTTCGACCATTACGGCGGTAAAAGCGTCTTCCTGTGAAATGACCAGATTTTCAAAGCCCGCTGTGCCGAGTTTGGCGGAAACGGTCACGTCATCACTCGTCCAGGAAGCGACGTTGAATTTCAGGATATACTTTTTGCCTGCGACAACGTTCGCGACCGGAATGGTTGCGGAATCGTTTTTCGGACCGGCGATCAAAGCGCCGTATACCAGCGCTTCGTCTTCGCTTGTAATGCCGGATTCCGGTTCGTCCGGAACAATGTTCAGCGCGATGTTATCGACGTAAACCGTACCGACTCCGCTGCGAACGAAGCCGAAACGGGTTCCGTTTTGGGCATCGGGAGCGGCCGCGGTGAATTCGTATTCAATATGCGTCCAGTCGGTATCGTTCTCGAATACCTGAACATTCTGCCAGAAATCACCGAAGTTCATGATGTACGGATAGAACTGGAATCCCGCTTCGGAATCTTCGATCTTGATATCCATGGAATAGACGTAGTTCTTACCTTCGGTGACGGCGGTGGCGTAATTCCACCATTCGGTCGAG
>JAZRWX010000004.1:0-28479 GCA_045599905.1 Acutalibacteraceae bacterium | reverse complement strand
GGTGGTTTTGACCCAACCGTTCGTCACGCCGCGTACTGCGGTCATATCAAAATCCAACCACGGAATGCCGCAGCCGGAAACAAAGCCGGACATTTCCGCCGTGTCACCCGAAACGGTATTGACCCACATGGATAATTCATAGGTGCCGGGTTCGACATTCGTAGCATAATTGGTGAAGTAACCGGAGGTGTACTTCACGGCATAATCGCCGCCGTGGACATTTTCAGTAGTAAATTCCGCCACAGCGTCGTTAATATTGTAGCCGTATGCTGAATCGCTTGCAAAAATGATTTCAAAATCACCGTTGACAAAAACGTTTTCACGGACTTCGTTCATCACGGTTTCGGTCAGCGAGAAAGACGGATTTTTCCAGTAGGAAACGCCTTCGACGACGTTATGCTGTAACAGAATGGTGACCGAGGTGACCCCTGCGGGAGCGGTATAAGTGGCGGTAAGATGCTTCCAACCATAGGTCTTATACTCACTCGGACAGATCCAGTTGTAGACAGAGTCTATTACAGCAACCTGACACTGTGCGTCATTGCCGTCCTGTTCAACCGTCATCAAATCGACCGAGAAATCATAGGTCTTGTCGGGTTCGACGGTAACTGTCTGCTGAATGTACTCGTTGCCGTTTGCGGGAACAGTCATTTTGATAACGTTGGCACCGGCTTCGTTGATGATGGCCGAATTACCGGAGAAAACCCAGTTCGCCGTGCCATTGGCAAAATCGTTATTTGCCAGCAGTTCGGTCGTTTCGGTCAGCGGTTTCACTTCTTCCTGCGTCAGGGTGATATCATCAAAGTATACGGTGCCTTCACCGGCGATCAGCTGAAAACCGATTTGGGTACCGCCCTGATTTGCCGCATCGTTTGCAGCGGTAAATGTGTAGGTGATTTTCTGCCAATCAGCAGAGGGAACCGTTTCGTTGACACACCAATTTTCAACCGGTCCCAACAAGAAGGAGCGGAATGAAACGTTTCCGGTTCCTTTGATGTAATAGGAAAGCGTATACTCTTCTCCTGCAGTAAGAGCGCCAAAACCGTAATAAGTAAGGTAGTTTACACCGTCTGCCGCAGTTCTTGTGGCCTTATAAGAATAGGTGCCGGTGTGTGCTGCTTCGTTTGTGACTGCGAAAGCACCGTTTGCGCTGCTTTCGTTGCAGAAAGAAAAGTTTCCAAGTTCTGCACCGCCGTTATAACCCGAATAATCGGTCACTTCCGCTTCGGGCGGAATTTCGGTGGAAGCGCCCATGCTCCAACCATTCACCGCGCCATTGTCAAAACTGCCGTTGACGAAAAGATTTTCGTCAGTTGTGTCGGCTCCTGCCGGAATTGCCACCATGCCGATGCAAAGCACACAGGCAATGATGACAGAAAAAATGCGTGAGAATTTTTTCATGTTCAACTATCCCTTTCAAAAGATATTTTATATAACAATCGGTAAAGCCGATCATTAACCCTTGATGCCCTCGCTGGCGTCGGTACCGTTCTGGATCTGCTTTTGGAAAACGATGTATAAAATCATGATCGGCAAAACGGAAAGCACCAGGCAGGCGAAAAGCGCGCCGTATTCAAAACTGTATGTAAAGGCGTTCTGAATACTTTGAATACCAAGTGAGATCGTATAGTTTTTTTCGCTTTCAAGAAAAGTTCTTGCCAGCGTATATTCATTCCAGACATTCATGATATGTCCCAAACTGACAAAGGTCAGGATCGGGCGGACAAACGGCAGAATGATCCGGGAAAATATCGTCCATTCCCGTGCGCCGTCCATGACCGCCGCCTCGATAAATCCGTTATGGATGCTTCTGATGAAGCTGACCAGCAGGAAAATGGAGGCAGGCAGCGCCTGCACTGCGTAGATCAGCGCAACCATGAAGATATTATCGGTAAACGCCCGGTTTGAACCCAACAGGTTATTGCCAATCGTTCTTAACTGGAACCACAGCGGGATCAGCACCAGCGCCGACGGGATCATCATAGCGATGAAATAAAAGTTTTCCATGGTTTTGCGCAGTCTGAACCGGTATTTTGCCAAAGCGTAGGACGTTGCCGAAACCATCAGGATGAACAGCAGGGTCGAAACAATAACGATCAGCAGCGTGTTCAGGAAATACTGCAACAACGAGGATTCCGCGGTGGAATTGTTCCACGCGCTGAAATAGTTTACGATCCAGATTTCTTTCGGCAGCGCGAAACGGTCGGCGATAAACTCGGTTTTCGATTTGACCGACGTGTAGATCATCCAGAACAGCGGGAAAACGACCACAGCGGTCCAGATGATCAGAAACAGCCGCAGTACCGCGCTGGAAATCACGGACGAAGCCGACAGTTTGATTTTATTCTTTCTCATTCCTGCTTTGCCTCCTGTCGTTTCATATACATATTCACAGAGAAGCACAGCACAAAACTGACCAGCATCAGAATCAGCGCCGCCGCGTAGGCGTAGCCGACCATACTTAATTGAGACGTGCCGTAGTTGTAAACGTACAGTCCCATAACCATGGTGTGGTTGGCGCCGTTGGTCAGCGGAAGGATCAGGTTCATGTTGACCGCCAGCGAACCCGACAGAATGTTGACGATGACAAAACGGATCTGCGGAGCCAGTTCCGGCAGAATGATGTACCAAAGTTGCCGCACACGCCCTGCCCCGTCCAGATCGGCCGATTCGTAAAGTTCGCCCGGAATATTATTGATGGCCGTGATCAGTACGATCATATAATAACCGATACCGCACCAACTTGCAATAAAAATAATCAGCGCAAGCGGTCTGTCCGACCAGATCCCGTTGGTTGTTTTCAGCAGGTTCCAGCCCTTATCGATGAAATCAAAGTTTTCAAAGAAATATTTCCAGACCATTGTAATGACGATGACCGACAGAATATTGGGCACGTAAAAGATGAAACGGAAAAATCCGATCTCGCCCTTTTTCAGCCGGGCCCTTGTCAGCGATACCGCGAACAGCACCGCCAAAAACACAATGATCAGTTCCTTGAAGAAAACGATGATGACGTCGTTTTTCAGCGCGTCCCAGAATTCCACGTCGGAAAAGATATTGACATAGTTTTTAATGCCGATAAAGAGTTTCGGCCCGTATCCGTTCCAATCGTAAAAACTGTTGATCAGCGAGTTGACCATCGGGACCACGCAGAAAAACAGATACAGCGCGAACGTCGGGATCACAAGCAGCCACAAAAAGCGCCTTTTGGATGCGTTCATCGAAAGAACATCGACCGAATTGGGTTTCTTTTTCATTTGTCAATGTTCCTCCTTATGACGCTTTTTTCGCCGCGTTATAAAGCGCTTCGCTTGCCTGCTTCACGGTCATTTTTCCGTTGGTCATATCATTGATGACGTTTTTGAATTCGTTGTTGATCAGATCGTTCCAACGAACCCCTTTATTGACCCGTTTCACCTTGTCGCTGTAAATATAGTCCATGGTTTCCCTTGCAACAGCGGTCAGATTCGCCTTCCCGTAATTGACCGATTTCAGCGCGCTCGCGTAGCTGTACCGGCTCATAAACGCCAGCTGCATATCCTCGCGGTAGATAAACCGGATAAACGCCTTGGCGTTTTCAAGGTTCTGCGCCTTGCTGGCGACCGCCAGGTTCACCGAGTTCAATACCACCGTCGGGGTCTGATTCTTTTCGATCAACGGCGATGCCATAAACGCCATGTGGAAATCGGACGGGATATAATCGTGCATTTCCGATTCCAGCCAGAGTCCGTTGGTAATAAATCCGCATTTTCCGTTCAGCCAGTTCAGCTGGGAGGTCATGTGGTCGGCAGAAGAGGAGCCCGTCAACACCAGTTTGGCGTCGCAGTAATCCTTATAACGGCTTAACACCGCCAGGAATCTGCTGTCCTTATAGGCGGACGGTTTGCCCGATGCCACCTGATCGAAAAAGTCCTGTCCGTAAGCCGCGACAGCCGGCATGAATAACGCCCACGTGCTGTAATCGGCATACTGTCCCGGATAGGTCAGACCGCTTTTCTGTTTTTTGGAGATCGCCTTGAACTCGTCATAATTCCGCGGCGCGGTCTTGATCACGTTTTTGTTATACCAAAGGCCCTGCACCGAAGTCATCAGCGGCGCGCGGAAAATTTTTCCGTTTTCCGATTCGATGATGTTCATATTGATCTGATCGGCGATTTTTTCGGAAGTACCGTAAATTCTGCCGTTTTTGATGGTATCGGACAGGTCGTAAAACGTACCGCTCTTGGCCATTTGTTCGTCCGGCAGACCGTTACCGCTGATCAAGATCATATCGGCAGGGGCTTCGCCGGCGAGCCACCGCGCGGAATACTGGGTGTTGACCTGCGAGCCCATGATCAGCGTTACGTTGACCCCGGTCGCCTCTTCAAAAGCGTCGGCGACCTCGGTCCAGGCGTCACTCGGATTCTGGGATTCGTTGATGAAAACCTGTATTTTCAGCGATCCGCTCAATTTCTTTTCCGGGGCGACCTTTTCCGGCTTCTTTTCCGGACGGTTGTCGGCGGATTTATCCGTTTTGCCGGAAGTTTTCCCGCCGGAGGAAGTCCCGTCGGCAGACGTGTCGGTCACGCCGCCGTCCGTTTTCTGCTGTTTTTTTCCGGCGGACGCGGAGTCCTTCTGCGCGGTCGGCTGACCGCTTTCGGTCGACGGATCGGTCACGTCACCGTCTTCGACCGTGATATCGTCATAATATACCCTTTCAGTTTCCTTTTCCGACACCTTGTAAACGATGCGGCAGCCGGAAAGGGGCAGAAGAAGCGCGACCGAAAGCAAAAAGGCGATTGTTTTTTTCAACGGAATATTCATTTTACAACCACCTTTCAACCTTGTTCGTCCTCGTCATCGTCTTTTTTCCGCTTGACAAGGAACCACCATAACCAGAACACCAGCAGGACGATCAGCAAAAGGATCAGCAGCAATACCCACCAGGCGATATCGAACGACCCGATCACAGGCACTTTGGTCTTTTCGACCCGTTTGATCTTTTCGTGATGCGAAGTGCTGTTCTTTTCGGGCGTCTGTCCGGGATCACGTTCGCCGTTTTCCTCGATTTCCGTATCGACCGGCACTACTTCTTCGGGACGGACCTTCTTTTCGGGTGCCGGATCTTTTTCCCCGGACGGAACGTCCTCTTCTTCCGGCTCGTCTTCGACAGGCGCCACCTCCGGAATACGGGAGAACGTAACGATGACCGTATAGTTACTGTTGATATTTTTCAGGGTCAGCAATCCGTTTTTGACCGTTGCCTTTTCCCCGTTTACCGTTACAGCGGCAATTTCATAGCCCTCGTCCGGCGTGATCTTCAACGAAAAATCTTTGCCCGGGGAAACTTCGGTCAGACCGACGGTCGAGATCTTCCCGTGACCGCCCTTTACACGCGAAGTCACCGCGTAGGTGTTCGGCGTCAGCAGACGGAAGATGTGTGTATCGCACGGTTCGGCGGTATAACTGAAACGGGCGGTATCCATTGAAATGAATTTTTCCGCGTAAACGTCATATACCGAATGGTTTTCCGGCAGGGTGATGGTTTTTTTGCCGCCCTCGCCGCTGTGAAGCGCGACGTAGTGATTATTGTTGTAGATAATATCGTCGTTGTTTTCGGAATAGACGTGGCAGCCGTTCATTTTCAGCAGGTTGCGCAGCATATCCGACGTCAGGCACGGCGCGGTCGAGTAGATACTCGTCCAGCCGTCCATTTTCTTGATGCCGAGCCCCGGCTTGCCGGTTTCGACGTTGGTGCCCAGTACCGTTACGTTATCGGTATCCGCGATATACGCCACCGGCGAAATGCCGTTCGGGGTCTTGTCGCCGTAAGTCACGCCTTTCAACCCCGTGGTCAGCGGATTGCCGTCATCGTTGATACGTACCTGCAAAGAGGTCGCCTGTTCGGTCGCGCCGATCGTAAACCCGGTGACCTTTTCAACGTTTCCGAGATCGTAACGGCTGCCGTCAGACAGACCCGGCAGATAGACCCAGACCACGCAGTGATCATTGACTTTCAGGTATTTGTTCAGCGCCGTATTCATTTTCGCGTCGATCTGTGTCGGGGACAGAATGATATACACCTTGTGTTCCGGCACCTTGTTATCAAGGAAAGAAGACATCACATAGGTATCGTACCCGGCGCCCATTGCCGCCAGATGTTTCCGCTGTACCTGCAACAACGCGTAGTTGATGGTGTACTGCATATTGTCAATGATACCTTCCGCCATGTAGGCGTAACTTTCATCGCCCACGATAACGGCAACGTCGTTTAGATTGTCACGGTCAACGTTCAGACTGAAATCGAATTCGGCCTTGGAATCGCTGATAAAATCGTAAATCTGATCGTCGTCCAGCCAGCCGCCGTACATATCGTACAGCCATTCGCCGCTGCCGTCGATCAACGCGTGCGCGAAATCACGTTTTTCCGCGCGGATGGTATTTTGCAGGGTATGTTCCACGCCGGTCGAGAAAGACCATTCGGCATCCCACGAAGCGCCGTAGGTCGTAGACAGACAGGTGCGGTTATCCTGCTCGCAGATATAGATCTTGCCGTGGGACATCACCGAGCCGGTCATGGTCATATAGGTATTGGATTCGCCGAGCATACGTTCGCCGTAGTTTTCGGGCGACGCGATCCAATCGACGTACTCGGAATCCAGTACACGGTCAATGGAGGTATGCGCCTTACCGTGCGCGTCATAACTGTTAAAGGTCCAGATATAACCGTTGTAACCGCCGACGATCAGATTGTTGTCGGTTTCTTCCTTGGCGATCTTGCAGTAGTACAGGAAAGAATCGGTCGCCGCTTCGCTCAGCCACAGGTTCCAGTCGACCATATTCTGCGGATAACGGCCTTTCGCGACACTGCCGAGATACAAACTCTTATTATCCGTATTATAGCACGATTTATCATAGAACGTGGGAGATGCCGCGTTTTCAAAGGTAACGCCGCTGTCGTTCCACGCTTTGCGCAGCGCGGCGGTCGTGCCGTATTTCTTTTTCAGGTATTTTCTGAACCCGTTTTTAGAGGCTTCGCTGTAATCGGGGCCGTACTGCACACCCACGCCCCAGTTCATCCATTCATAGGTCTGACCGCCGCTGATCTTGATCCCGAAAACACGGTTATAATAGGTCTGGCTCTTCATGTGGCGGACCAGTTTGCGCAAAACTTCGCCCGCTTCCTTACGGAAGGTCTCCGAGGACATGGAAACATCGCTTTGCGGATACGGTTTGCCGTCGACGCCCATTGCCAGCACCACGTCTTCCGGATGCGATTCCATCCACCACGTCGGCGCAAACATACCGATATTGACCATAACGTAGGCATTACCGTTGGCGGCAAGCGTGTCATAAATCGTCGAGTCAAAGGCGTCGTAATCGATCGTGCCGTCCTCCAGCCAGATGGGGTTGGAGCCGTTTGCGCCGCCCTTATACAGCGAGCCGCCGTAGGTGATATACAGATCCAGATCGGATTTATAGATTCGGGTTTCGGCGTCGGTCGAAAGATAAACGTCCAGATCGGGGCGCAGATAGAAGAACGAGCCGTACGGTTCGCCGTCGATCGTCAGCGTCGGTGTGCCGTTATAGGTTTCGATCTTCGAAACCAGCGATTTGGCGGCGTTCTCGTCGCCCTGCACCTTAAAGTCGATGAATTTATTGTCAAATACGTCGTCACCGCTGAGCAGTACGGCGTTTTCGTCCATTTGCAGAACGTATTTGCCGGTATCCAGATAACTCGGGATATCCAGTTCGCACTTGACCGTGAATTTTTTGCCGACCGGCCAGTTCAGAACATCCTTATGATCGGCAAAGCGGATCGAACTGGACGCCAGACTCAACAGCGAGTTTTTACGCCAGATCGTGACCTTCGGCGTGAAATTGGATTCCATTGCGGAATCCAGTTTCATGGTCAGCGAAAATTCCATTGTACCACCTGCCGAAACGATTTCCGGCACGTCGGCGGACAGTACCTTCGCCGCGTTATGGATATACAGCGACGAGTTATAATGCACCGGACCCCACGGTGAACACGGCGGTGTGCCGAATTCCTTGGTCCGCGTCCATTTACTGTCGTTATAGCCCGGTTTGGTCCAGTCCAGCGTTTCGTCGTTGGCTTTTTTGGTGGTCAGCACCGATTCGCCGGTGGAATAAACCGAAACCACGTTATTGTTGTTCAGTGTGAACTTACCGTCGAACAGTACACCGGCTTCCGAAACGTAGTTGTACGCCTTGATCGCCAGTACGTTCTTGCCGCTTTTCAAATACTTTTTAAGGTTGAGAGAAATAACGTTCGACCACGAATCGCCGCCGGCGTCCCAGTTGTTGATCACTTCTTCCCCGTTTGCGTACAGGGCGAATTTATCGTCAACGGTGATCTGGAACGGCGCTTCTTTCACACCGTCTTCCAGGTCGAAACGATATCTGAAATAGCGGTAATCGTCCTGCGCCTTATAGGGGTCTTCGTTATACCAGACCCATTTGCCCTGCCACTGGGTCTTATTGGCAGGCGCGCCGGTCTGATAGAAGGTCACGTTTTTGACCTCTACCGTGCCGGCACCGCCGCCGATCAGCAGCGCCGCGGTGGTACAGCTCGGTGCGACATAATTCAGTTCAAAGGACTTTTGCGCGGGATTCAGTGCCACTTCGGCTCTTTTATTCTTATACTCTTTTCCCTTGTAATCGTAAAAACGCATCTGCGCGACAGCCGGTGTATCGGTAGTCAGATCGCCTTTAACGCAATAGGTATATTCCGTTTCGTGGAAATCGACCGTATGTTTCATATAGGCCGTCGCGGAATCGGACTTGAAAACGCCCTTATACGCGGTTTTATTATTCTTCGTGTACGGCGCGACCGTCAGATCGCCGTTTCCCGTCACCGTCCAGCCGGCAACGTTTCCGTCCTGATCCACCGCGTGGAAATCGTTATAATCAACGATGGTATCGACGTTGTTGTCCACCACGTTGAAGAAAACGTCATCCAGCCAGATCTCCGCCGATCCGTGTGTAACGGTAAACGAAAGCGTCGCATAAGCAGCGCGCGTGTCCATCACCGAACGGGTCATCATCTTTCTCCATTTGCCCATTTTGGACGAACCGTTCAGCGAAAGTTTTTCGCCGTAGACGGTCGTCAGATTGCCGTAGGTATCATTATACAGCTGTTCCCCGTTTTCGTCATACATGATAAGATCCAGACTGATGGCGCAATCGGGCGAGGCGTTTTTCGACGCGACATACGCCGAAAATTCGAAGATAAAATTCTTATAATCTTTATTATCCTTTTTATCTTTATTCTTTTTGTCGAATGATTTCAAACAAAAACGGAACGGCGACTGGATGAATATTTTTTCAAGATTATCGTTCTTTTCGACATACAGCGACCGTTTGCCGGAATGATAGACGCTGTCATCATAGTTCATGCCCGTTGCCGTCTGACGGAAGGTCGACATGTGCCAGTTTTCGGGCACCCCGGTCACGTCGGAAATGTTTTCAAAATCGAGGTTGGGGTCTTCCGTGACCGTTGTCAGGGAAGCGTCGTCGATCAACGCGGTACAGGCGCCGCCGGCAATCGAGATATGAACCTCCATAAAAGCCGCGTCGGAAGCGGTTTTTACGCAGTATACAACGTTTTGCCAGCCCTCGCGATCGGCAGACGCGCGGTAGGTCCAACTGGCGTGCACGAATTCGGAAACCGCCTGGTGTTTTTCCACGTTGACAATCGCAGTCGGCGCGTTGGCTTCGGAAACGATGGCGGAAGCGCCGCTGCCGTCATCGGTAATCTGACGGAACACCAGCGAAGAACCCGCTGTGAAATCGCCCTCCATATTGATCCAGTAGGAGAACTGATACAGCGTATCGGGACGGACGGGCAGCAGTTTCGTTTTTAAGGTGGCGTACCCGGTCACGGTTTCGTTGACGATTTTCGCGGCGACCTTTCCGGTCGATCCGTCACGGACTTCATCGGTCGCGGAAAGATTTCCGTTATCGGTCGAGAAGGACCAGTTTAAGATCATTTCCGCGTTGGCTTCAAAATCAAGGTTCGGATCGGTACCGTTCAGATCGGTCAGGGTGACCTTTACGTTGTCATAATAACCCGTACCGGGGCCGCCGTAGTTTTTCAGCCCCACCGCAATAAATTCAACGTTTTCCGGAATGGTAACGGCGGTCCTGACCGACACGAAACCGTCGGTTTTTTTATAGATGCCGTCGGTGGCAAAATCAAGCCAGTAACCGTCCGCGCAGACGAAGGAGGAGAAATTGACCCCCGCGTTTTCGTTCGCGACTTCCGTTACGTTGATATCATAGGAAATAATATAAACTTTTCCCGGTTCGACCTGGAAGAAATTACTCTGTGCGTAGCTGGGGATCGAATCATCGCTTTCGATTTTCAACGCCTTGCCCTTGACGGCGATTTCATCCTGCACCGAAACGCGGCCGTTGAACGACCAGTTTTCGGAACCGTTGGTAAAGGTGCCGTTTTTCAGAAGACCGTCGTCATCCTCTTCCACGACCGTTTCCTTGACCGAAATATCGTCCCAGTAAGACGTTCCCGCCACACCGTTGTGCATCAGATCAACACGCGCGGTCTTGATGTTTTCGGCGGTCTTGAACGTATATGTAATGGTTTCATATCCGTCCCCGGCGGTATTCCATCTGCCGGTGGACGTCAGCAGTCCGCCCGTGGGATTGCCCCTGTCGTCAAAGGTATATAACAGCGCGTAACACTGCGCGTTATTGCCGTCCTGCACGTGATCGATCTTCAACTTATAGGACAGTATATACGCCGTGGACGGCTTTACGTTAAACTGCGTTCCCTGTAAATAGCACTGCGCGGACGCGCTGGGCACGCTCATTTTCAGCGCCTTTGCCCCTTCCGCCACGGGGCTGTTCACAATGGATGCCGCGGCAGAGCCGGAAAGCGATTTCTGCCAGGTGTCGAAATCACGCTCGAATCCGCCGTTGAACAGCAGGTTATCGCCCGTTTCGATCGGTTCTTCCGCCTGCGCGGCAACGACCGAAACGTTATCCCAGTAAGACGTTCCCGCCACGCCGTTATGCATCAGGTCGATACGGATCTTTTCGGTGGTCGACTTGGTCGTGAATTCATAGGTAATGGTTTCATACGCGCCGTCATTGGTATTCCATCTGCCGGTCGTGGAAAGCAGTCCGCCGGAGGGCGAACCAGAATGGTTGAATTCATACATCAGCGCGTAGCATTGCGCGCCGGTTCCAGAACCTTTCGGCTCGATCTTCAACTGATAGGTCAATATATACTTGGCGGACGGGTTTACGGAAAACTGATAACCCTGCAAATACCCCTGCGCCGATGCCGTCGGCAGGGTCATTCTGACCGCCTTTTCACCGCTGGCGACAGGACTGTTCACCGTTTCGACGGTCGCGCCGCCCGAGACGATCTTATCCCAACTTGAAAAATCTTCTTCAAAATCGCCATTGGGTACAAGATTTACCGCTTCAAAGCCCATCGGCGCCGCATTATACGCGCGTTTTTCCATCAGCGAAACATCGTCGATGCCCGCCGTTCCCTTCCGTACCGAGAAGCGCAGCGCAAGATACTTTGCTTCGTTCGAGGTCGTGAACGACGCGGTATACAAATTCCAGCCCCGATTCCCTTTGACGGTGGTGTCGGGAATGATCCGCCAGTCCGTGCCGGTCAGCGATCCGTCTTTCCGGTATTCCATATACCATACGCTTAAAGACGGGTCTTTCCCGTCCAGTTTGGCGAAATAGGACAAATCGTATTTTGTGTTCGGTGCGACCGCGATCGGCGAAGTCGCCGACGTATCCATATTCCAGACCCCGTCAGACGAAGACAAAGCGGCATATTCGCCGGTATGATCCGCGGAACGCTGCTGTTTCAGTCCGCCGAAAGCACCGCTGACGGCAGAAGCCGTCCACCCCGTCAAAGAGCCATCATCGCGCACAGCCGAAAAATCCGCATTCTCAATACAGATCCCGCTGTTTTCCGCCTGAACAGCCGTATAAAGGATCGGCAGCGATGAAAAAATGATCGCCAAACAAATCAATATATACAGCGGATTCCGTGCGAACCTCCGTATTCTGTCCGATTTGCGTACGTGCTTACCCATTGTCATAATCCCGGGCCTTTCTAAATAAAATAAACACAAAAGTACAAAAAAATAATTACAATTTTGTATTTTTGTCCCAATTAAATCATTTGTTGATTTAATTCAATAATATTATACAATATTTTGAGCGGAAAGTCAAGTATTTTATAGCAAAGTGCCGTCAATCAGACGTTCTCCGGCGATCAGAGCGGCACCGTTGACCGCGGCGTTATGATCCGACCCGGAAAAAATCAACCGTGCGCGCTGACCGAACGCGTATTCCTCATACACCTTCAAAACGCCTTTTACGACCGTGCTGTCTCCGGCGTTGATCCTGCCGTGCAGGATCACGACTTCCGGATCGAAGACCGTTGTGACGTTGACCAGTACCAGCCCGTAGGACGCGCAGATCTTTTCAATTTTTTCCTTCGCCCGAACGTCCCCCGCGTCGGCGGCATCGATCATTTTGCCGAAATTTTCGTATTCTTTGTCCGAACCGTCCCGGTTTTTGTTATAAAGAATCTTATCAAACGAAAACCTGCCCGTCTGATTTTCCAGAAAGACCTCGCCGATCTCGCCGGCTTCCCCGTGCGCGCCATTATAGATGGCGCCGTTTGCCAGAATGGCCATGCCGATACCCTGATCCTCGATCGAAATAAGCAGCGCGTTTTGCACCGTGGACAGTTCCGCCCGGTTGATGGACATCTCGAATTTCAGCGTACAGTTGATATCGTGCTCCACCAGAACGGGCACGGCGTACCGCTTTTCAAAATAACTTTTCAGATCGACGTTTTCCCAGTTTTCGATGCGGTTGATTTTTCTGGAAATGCCGTTTTTCTTATCGACGAATCCCTGCACGGCAAAGGAAATGATTTTGATCTTCCCCGCGAACAGCATCATAAACGAATCAATGACCGCCGACAGTTCCGAAAGGATGTAATCCCTTTCCATGACGGTGTAGGACACCGTTTTATTACTTTTTTCCCGCCCTTTCAAGTCGGTCACGATCACCGAAAAACTGTCGTTGCGGATGCTCGCGGCGATGACCAGATTTTTATTGTCGATATCGAAAAGTTCGATCTTTCTGCCGGCGCCGGTACCGAGTTTGTCGCACATATAGACGTAACCCTTCTGAACCAGCGCGTTGACCAGATTGGTCACCGTGCCCCAGCTCAAATGGGTGAGTTCCTGCAATTCTTTTTTCGAGATCGGTCCTTTTTCCTTAATGGCAAACAGAATGGTCCGCATATTTTTCTGCCGCATCTGAATATTACTGCCTTCCAAAATCGCACTTCCCGTCTTCGGTCGACCGTAAGATCGTCCTTTATTTTTACTATACATCAGTATAACATATATTGCGGAATTTTTCATCCTTTTTCTTAAAAACAGCATAAAATTCCAAAGTGCCGCCGCGTTCGGCCGGCAGTCCAACGTCTTACGCGGAACAAAAAGAGCGGCACACCTCAAAGTATGCCGCTCGCGCAGTTGTTTTTATGCCGGGTTTCCGTTATTTGCCGCTTGCTTTCAACAGTTTCGCGGTCAGTCCGTGCATTCCGAAGCAGAACGCGTAACGGTCGATCGAATTTTTCAGCATATAGTTGACGTAACTTTCCCCATCAATGCCGATGGCTTTCAGGTTGCCCAGCATTTTTTCGATCTCCGCCTTGACCGAAGGTGTTTCATAGGTATAGTGACCGCAGATATCGGTGATCTGGGCGGTCAGTTCGGCATCGGCCAGTACGGTATCCACGTCGGCATGGGTCATATCACCGACGACCCACTTTCTCCAACGCTCGCTCTTGACGGCTTCACGCGACATTTCCGCCACCAGATTCGAGCGGCAGTCGGCAGGCACGTTCCGTTCTTCGGCCTTGGCAAGTTCCAGATACGCCCGGGTTTCCACCACGCCGAATTCCGGCGCGACGTTCATTGCCGTAATGCCGAGAACGGGATGTTCTAACAAAATTTTATCACTTAAATAGTCGCCGTTATGTTCCTTGACACCAACGCCGTGTTTGGCGGAATTGGCCGAAAGCAGGGCGGCGTTTTCACGGTTGAAATGACCGACGTTTTCGGTAAGGCGGGTCAGCGTGCCGGTCTGACCGACAACGAATTCCGGTGCCTTGATGCCTTTTTCGGCAAGGCGTGCCACCAGCGTATCAATAAAGCCGCTGAACGCGTCGACCGAAGTCAGACCGCCGTTGGTTTCTTCGGTACCGGCTTCGTAACCGATTTCCGGCAAACCCTTTTCTTTGCGGAATTTTTCCAGTTCCTCGATGATATCGACCGTGCGGTCAATGACCAGATCGAACGGAACGGTACCCATGGCGAATTCTGGGTCCTTGGTCGGGTCGATGTGCAGCAGGTCAAAGCCGGATTCCATATCGTGCTTGTAAGAACGGATGCACTTTTCCATGGCTTCGCCGACCGGCAGTTTCGCCGCGCGTTCCTCGTCACGCTGCCACGGGCCGCCGTGGTCGCGGCAGAGGTAGCAAAGACCGTCAAACCCGATTTCTTTTTCGACCGCCTCAACGTCGGCAACAAAACGGTCCTGATCCCATCCGCGGACGTAGCCGTGACCGAATTCGTCGCTGTCGACCTGGTTGCGGCTGGCGATCAGCATAATGGGGAAATCCTTTTCCTGCGCCAGTTCCAGCGTGGCTTTCAGCAGCGGTTTGGACATCGGACCGATGCCCAGCAGGGTAAACTGTTCGCCGTTGTCTTTCAACGCCTTGGCGGCGTTCATCATTTCGGTAATGGTAATCTTGTTGTTCATGACTGTTCTCCTTATTCAATAACTTGCAGATAATCTGCGTATTCAACCTTTTTGATCGGAGTCAGACCCGCCCATGCGGCAAACTCCTTGACCTCTGCCGTGTAATCGCCGATGATCACCGGGAAGTGATGCTGGAATCCGCTGACCAAAATGGTATTCAGCAGATCCTTTGCGCCGATCTTTTCGCCGTTCAGCGTCAGGTTTCCGCACCAGCCGCGGCTGCCGTGGAACGAGGGTTTGTCACGCAGCATGAATTCGCCGCCCATGTGGAATATCTTGTCGCATTCGCCCGAAAGCCGCATGACCGTGATGGGGTTTTCGTCAAAGACCATATCACGGGTGACACCCAGCCGTGACGTGACGCCCTTGCCGGGTTCGTGCGCGCCGCCGCTGTAATTACAGCCCAGACGGTAACCGTTTTGTTCGCAATAGCGTGCCGCCGCCGGTCCGCAATGCCACAACAGCACCGTTTCATCCTTTTCGTCAAACGCCGACAGATCCATCAGCGTTGCCACGTCGCCGCCGGCGATATACTTCAACGCCAGCATACTGACGGCACTCATCACGTCGCCTTCGCACGCCATGACCGTACCTTCGTCGTTCAGCTGACCCAGCACCGAACAGATGGAATACCGGAAATCATCCTGGAATTTCGGCCAGCAGGAAACCGCGATGGCATCGTAACCGTTTTCGGCGATGAACTCTTTATACGCTTTATAGAAACGGGCGCTGGTTTCCAGCGTCTGCTGTGCCGCGAGATCGGCATAGCCGATCGATTTTTTCAGCATTCCGTCGGCGATCGGCTCGATTTCCGAAAGGGTGTAGGACATGGCTTTGTCCTTTAATTCGGAATATTCGTGCAGGCGGTTGAAATACAGACCTTCAAACCGGCGGTTCAGGTTTCTTTCATCGTCGTACAGATCGTTAAAGCCGGGCGCGATGCCGCCGACCAGACCGATGCGGGAATTTTTCAGGTTTTTCAACGCGGTAAGCGCCTTGACGGTAATACCCAGCCGACGGGTAAATTCCTCGTCCTCGCCGTAGCCGTAGAACCATTTGACCTTGATCTTATAATCCTTTAAGTAGTGGGCGACAATGCCCATGTGCATATTGATACTGCACAGCGAATTGAACGGAACGGCACCGTCGACCGCGCCTTCCGGGATCGCCCAGAAACCGACGTTGGCGTTTTTGATCTTCGCCAGAACGGGCGCCAGCTGTCCCGCGGAATACGAGGTGTGCTGGACCATGAGGAAATCGATCTTTTCTTCCTCCATGACCTGAACGGCCCTGATAGCATCTTCACGCACGATGACCGTCGTCGGGTACACGACCAGATCGAACCCCATTGCCGCGGCGTGCTTTTTCATGGCTTCGGCACACGCGCCGAACGCCGCTTCCTTATTGCCAGGAAAGCTTAACTGGCTTGTTCCCACCAATCCGATTTTTAACTTCAACATTACAATGCCCCCTAAATAGTTTTATCATTGTTTGACATAATGTGATATGAAAAAGTTTCACGAAATCTTCGCAAAACAATTCAACCTTAAAAATGATTTTTTTCGACAAACAGGTCGGCCGCGAACAATGTCGCGCCGATCGCGGCGGCACCGCCGTCCAGTTTCGAGATCAGTACGGACGGATAATCCCCCATGACCGTTTTCAGTGCATTGTTCAATTCCGCCCGGAACAGTTCCGCGTGACGGGCGACAGTCCCGTACAGAACGACCTTTTCGGGGTTCAGCAGGATCGACACGTTATTGATCGCAAATCCCAGTGCCGTTCCGATTTCCGAAAACAGCGCCTTTGCCGCCGGATCCCCCGATGCCGCCAGCGCGGCGATTTCTTCAAACGTGCGTTTGACTCCGCTTTGTTTCGCGGCTCTTTCCTCGACGGCGATCGTACTGACGATTTTTTTCAGCACCGAACGGCCCGTTTTCACGGGAATGACCATTGTGCCGATCTCGCAGGTGGCGCCCCTGCCGCTCATCAGGATCGTCCCGCGGTACATGACCCCGATGCCGATATCGTGATCCATCCGGATCAGCACGGCGTTTTCGGTACCGTTTCCGCCGATCGCGCCGAAATATTTTTCCGCGTATAAAAGACAGTCGGGATCGTGCAGTACCAATACTTCCAACCCGTACCGGGATTGCAGCAGTTCGGCGATCGGCACGTTTTCCCAGCCGTCGATCCCGTCAATGCGCGCCGAAACGCCGGTTTTGGTATCGACCGTTCCCTGCATGGCAATGGCGATCGCCGTGATCTTTTTATCGGGCAGAAAACGGCGTGCCTTTTCGATCACCGAATAAAGAATATCCAGCGTGTAATTCTTTTCCTTAACATGAAAAACCTTCTCGACTTCCCACACGGTTTTACCGTTCAGGTTGCAAAGCACCGCCGTAACGCCGTGAAAATTGAAATCGATACCGATAATGAAATTGTCCTCCACGCTGATATCAAACGACTGCGGTTTTCTGCCGACCCCGTTGTTCTGTTTTCCGATGGGGGTCAGATAGCCGCCGGCCGTCAGCACAGCGGTGATCGAGGAAATGCTGCCCCAACTGAATCCGGTCAGTTCCTGCAACTGTCTTTTGGAAAGCGGCCCTTTTTCCCGGATCGCGGAAAAAACCTTTTTAATGCTTTCCTGACGCAGTAAAGTGTTATTATTCATGTTCCGCACCGCACAGCCATTCCGCCGCTTCTTTCAGATCTTTCGCAATAAAAACCGGCTCAAACTCACGCCATTTTTCACGGTCGCAGCCCAAAGACTCGTTCCCTCTGCCGGTCATAACAAGGATCAGTTTGCAGTTCATTTTTCCGCCGGAGACCATATCGCTCCAACGGTCGCCGATCACGTAGCAGTCCGCTAAATCCAGATGATATTTTTCACGTGCCTGTTCCAGCAGTCCGGTTTTCGGCTTCCGGCACGGGCAGTTGTCATCGCTGTCGTGGGGACAGATAAACCAGTCGTCGGCACCGATCCCGCGAAATTCCGCCGCAAAATCGTAACCGCCGTCTTTGCCCCGCGCGATGCAGGACTGGTTAGTGAAGATCACGGTCCTGAAACCGTTTCGACGCAGTAAGGAAAAGGCCTCTTTCGTTCCGTCATAAGGATAATAATCCTGCGGAAACTCCACGTAATAGTCGCCGCCCATCGTTCCGTCACGGTCAATAAAAACTGTTTTCATGCGCCGCCTCTTTTCTTCGTCAGACGTATTATACCAACCATTGATATAATAGCAAACTGCGCCCGTTCTGTCAAGAAAAAACTGTTGTTCCAAAAGATCGGAAGGGATAAAAAAGATCGGTCTGATCTTAAAAGATCAGACCGATCTTTTTACGGTTTAATCCGCTTTTTTGCGCTTTTTGTAAATGATCGTACCGGTCTCTCCGGCGATGATGATCAGTCCGATAATGCAGAACCACAGATATTTCATGTCGATCGCACTGTCTTTCTTTTCATCCGGTTTGACGTCGGTCTTCGTTTCGTCCCCGATTTCAGGCGCGGGTGCTTCGGCTTTCGCAAAGGAAGCGACCAGCGTGATCGGTTCGTTGACCGGATTGGACATATCGTACTCGGAACCGTCTTCACACAGCCACTTGTCGAACACGTAGCCGTCCTTTTCGGGTTCGTTGAATACGGTAACTTTATCACCCACAAAGATGTTCAAGCGCTTGTAAAGCACACCGTCGACCATCAGCAGGACAGGATAGGAATATTTCTCGTACTTCGCGTTCAGAACGGTATCCAGATACACGCAATCCAGATCGAAATCCCATGCCTTGCTGGTATCGGTGACCCAACCCTTGAAGAAATAGTTTCCTCTGTCAGGCAGGCTGCCATAAGGTGTGACACACTTTCCTCTCAGCACTTTCTTGGTGCCCAGCAGTTTATCGCCGTTGTAGAAAGATACGGTTTTGTAAATATCCACATTGCGGAAGAAGCCCGTATTCGCTATACCTTGCAGGAATACCTCGTTACCTTCCAGCGGCATACGGTTATTGAACTGTTCATAAACCAACTTGCCGTTGATATAAATGGTAAAGACCTTGATACCCTTATAACCGGGATTGTTCAGCACACGGACGCCGATTTCGAACAAGTATTCCTTGCCGGCTTCCAGCGGCATATCAAACTGTGCCGCCGGCGGCGCGTCCACCTCGCTGTTGGCGTAAACGTAGATTTCATCGTACTTGGTGAAATACAGTTTCGCAAGGTAGTTTTCGGTCCAGATCTGCGAGAAGCTGACCTGCGGGCCGTTTATCATATTCTTGGGCGGAACGTAGATCGCCTTAAACACACGTCCGCCGGTTTCCGCCGCTTTGACGTAGTTAAAGGTACCGACGTTGTCTTTGCTCAACTTATCGCCGAAATACTGATCCTTGTTGATACCGAGGTCACGCAGACTGATCTCGTCATAAGCATCGAAACTGTACGGTTCAAACGACGCAGTGACGTTCATGTTGCTCATGACCTTGCCGGTGAACAGAGAGCCGTTTGACAGCCAGCCGGCAAATACGTTGCCCTGCTTCTGCGGCGCGGGCAGACTGTCCAGCGTGCCGCCGGTCGGTACACGGTAGATCAGCGTCTTTCCGTCGACGTGTGCCGTGATGCGTTTGATGTCCGCGAAATGCGCGTACAGCTTCATGTTCTTGTACACGAGATCCGCGTTTTCATCCCACAGCTTGCCGCCGGCGGAAGCGGTATACCAGCCCGCGAACGGCAGTCCGCCCTTCGCCGCCGGTTCCTTGATCTGCGGCAGGGTCGCACTGCGTTCGACCTTGACGGTCTTGTACAGCGAACTGCCGTTATACAACTTGACGGTCTTATAAACCGGGTAGTTTTTCAGCGTCGCGGTACCCGAAGTGCCGTGGAAGAAGATGTTGTTTCCGCTGAGATCGGCTTTGCAGTCATAATGCTGGATTATCCGCTTGCCGTTGATGGAAACCTCAAAGACCTTGATCCCTTCAAATCCCTTGTTTTTAAGCACCCGGATGGAGAACTTGATCTTATATTCCTTACCGGCTTCCAGTTTGAATTCCTGAGAAAGATCCGGAGGAGAATCCTGAACGCCCTTGTAATAGTAATGGCACCAGTCGTTGGTCTGGAACCACGCTCTGGCGTAGTTGCTTTGCGTCCAGTCATTGGTAATGGCGACCTGCGGGCCGTCAGCCATATTCTTGGTCGGGATCAGGATGAACTGCAACACACGGCCGCCGGTCTTCGCCGTCTTATTATAAGTATACAGCGTGTTCGTGCGGTTCAGAATGCTTGGCTCCTCGATGCCGAGGTCTTTCAGCGTGATTTCATCGTAATCGTAGAACTGATACGCTTCAAAGGCCGCGGTAATGGTCATGTTCTTCGTGACGTTGCCGGTGAACGGTTTACCGTTCAGCAGCCACTTGGAGAACACCATGCCGTCTTTTTCCGGAACCGGAATGTTCAGCGGTTTGCCGGTCGGTACACGGTAGACCAGTTCCTTGCCGTCCACGATCGCCGTGACCTTCTTGACGTTGGCAAACTGCGCATACAGCGACATATTTTTCAGTACGCGGTCGGCGTTTTCATCCCACAGTTTGCCGCCGGTGGAGGCAGTATACCAGCCGGCGAACGGCAGTCCGCCCTTCGGCACCGGTTCTTTGACCTGCGGGATCAAGCCGCTGCGTTCGACCTTCAAGGTCTTGTAAAGGGTCTTGCCGTTATACAACTTAACGGTCTTGTATACCGGCATATTCTTCAATTTCGCAACGCCTGTGCTGCCGTGGAAGAAGATGTTGTTTCCGCTGAGATCGGCCTTGCAGTCGATGTATTGAAGAACCGCTTTGCCGTTGATGGAAACTTCAAAGACCTTTTTGCCTTCATAGCCCTTGTTCTTCATAACACGGACAGAGAACTTGATCTTATAATCCTTACCGGCTTCCAGTGCGAACAAGTCGGAAAGATCGGGCGGAGCGTCCTGAATGCCCTTGAAATAGTAATGGCTCCATTCGTTGGTTTGGAACCACGCTCTGGCGTAGTTGCTCTTCGTCCAGTCGTTGGTCAGCGCGACCTGCGGACCGTCGCCCATATCCTTGGTCGGTTCCAGGATGAACTGGAACAGACGACCGCCGGATTTTGCCGTCTTTGTATAGCTGTACAGCGTATTGGACTGGTTCCAGATGCTGTCCTGTTCAATGCCCAGGTCTTTCAGCGTAATGGTATCGTACGGCTCGTATTCGATATCCTCGAATTTCGCCGTCAGTTTCATGCTGCGCTTGGCGTAGCCGTTGTACTTGGTCGTGCCGGAATAATAACCCTTGAACAGTTTTCCGGTAACGGTAACGGGCAGGTCGGGCATGAAGTAAATGCCGTCAAACACCTTGTACTGATAGGTCTTGCCCAGAACGTCGACCGTTAAGGTGTACGGCTCGTCGTTCGGTACCGGGTTCTTGTTCAGCAAGATCTTGCGGATGGCGTCAATGGTTTCCTGGCTGACACCGATCTGCTCTTTCAAGAAGTTTTCGATCGCCACGGACACTTTCTTGCTGCCGTGACCGTACTGCGCGATCATCTGCTTGTTCAACGCATCGAAAGAATCACCCACGTAATCGTCCGCCGTGCGGAGTCCGACTTCACTGAACGAGGTCAGTTCGTAGTCTTCACGCAGGTTTTCAAGCGGAACGCCCAGCAAACCGTTCAGCAGATAACCGAACGTACCGGTACGGTCGGCACCGGCGGAACAGTGGAAGTAGAACGGATAGTTCTCTTTTTTCGCCATGGCGTCAAAGGTGTCCTTGTATTGCTGCTTCTGATTTCCGTTGATGTTCAGAATGCTGGACAGGATGACCGCTTCAACGTAGTTGACGTTTTTATTATTCGGATCCCACGCGGTATAAGTATGATTCATGCCGCCGCGCAATTCGATTTCGGAATTGATGCCGAGATAGTTGAACACGCCGCGGGCGGTGTTGTCAATGTGCGAATGGTATTCATCCAGCGACGCGCCGCGGAAGACCATGCCGTATCTGACCTTGTAGCCGTCGGTCGTCATCCAGCCGCCTTCGTCACGCATATTGGTGACCGCGCCCGCCGTAATATAGCGGACCGGTGTATTGACCGTTTTGAACTTGTCAACGGCACTGCACTTGCCGGTATCATTGCCCGCAACGAACCAGTAGTAGGTCTTGCCGGGCATGAAGTAACCGACCTTATTGATCAGCGACTTTTTCGAGGAAGTAATGATATAAGCGTTCGTGAAGTCCTTATTATCCGCGAAATAGATGGTATATTTACCGTTTTTGCCGCTGTCAGTCCACTTAAAGGTGGTGTTCTGATGATCCTGGAAATCCGTCGGGGTCAGGCGGCTGAAATCACGGACAACCTTGGTCTGGTTTGCCGCGCCTTCGGTCGACAGATAATCATGGATCTTATCGGTATTCAGATAGATCTTCGTTCCCTTATAGGCGTTCAGTTTGATTGCCGTGCTTGCAGTCGGGACCTTCGCGTTATAGACCGCGTTGACGGTCATGTTTCCGGTCAGTTTTGTGGTGCTGTGCGTTTCCCACGCGCCGGTCGCGTTGGCGATTTTCGGTACCGCGGGCTCTTTGCCCTTGACCGTCGGATTACTCAACACGAACGGAACCTTTTTCACCAGTTTGCCGTAAGCGTAATAACTGACGTAATACTGTTTTTCTTTATACTGCGCGACAAAGGTCGTGTCGGCGCCGATGGTATCATTTTCAAAGTCAAATATCTTTCCGGTGGCTTTGTTTTTCCAGCCGGCAAAAACATATTTGTACTTGCCGTCGGAATACTTCGGCGTTTCCGGTGCTTCAAACTGGCAGTTCTTACCGACTGTCAGTACCGTCTTGGCGCTGCCGTTCGCGGGATCGAACGTTGCCTTGACCGTCTGCTTGGTAAAGCGCGCGTACAGTTTGATGTTTTCGGTCAGTTTGGTATTCTTGATATCAAACTTTTTGCCGCCGGTTTCGGCAGTATACCAACCGACAAAATACTGACCTTCCTTGGTCGGATCAGCCGGCTTTTTGACCGTAAAGCCCTTCTGCGAGAACTGGTCTTTATAAAGTTTTCCGTCTACATAGAATTTGGCGGATAACTCATGATAACCGTAAAGCTGGAAGTTCTGGAATGCTTCGATATAGAAGTAATCCCAGATCTGCGGACGTTCGTTCGCCGGTACGTAGAAACCGCTGATGAGTTCGCCGTCGATCTTCAAATACATGTAGTCGTCACCCTTATGGGCGCCGGTCGTTACACGTTTTCTTCCCTGCTCAAAAGCGTACCAGCTGTTGCTTTCAAAGTTATAGCTCTTGGTGCCTTCCGGACAGGTCGAAAGTTCCCAGCCGAACATGACGCTCTTATGGTTGCCCGCGGCGATGTAGGAACGGCAGAAGCCGCAGTTACCGCCGATATCAACGACCATAAAGGAGCCGTCCAGCGTATCCTCGACATTGCTGCCGGTTTTCAGAACAAATTTGGCAACGGTCGATTTTGTTTTAGAGGTGGAGTTGTACGGATACATGATACCCAGTTCATTGCCGCTCTTGGTATCCTTGACAACACCGCCGGGAACGATGCTGGAAATGTTGACCACGTCAACATCGTCGGCGTACTGGTCGGGTTTTCCGAATCCGGAGAAACGCTGCTGCGATACGCCGTCATCAACAAAGCACACCATGTTGTTGGGAGGCGTGACATCGCCGGTATCGTTCGCGAGATAGCCGCCCTTGGTCTGATAATAATTGGTATAACCGTCAGCCAGGGTCTTTCCGTCGATTTTCAGGAAAACGTAATCTTTTCCGGCATGGGATCCTTCCACAACGCGCAGTCGGCCGAATTCCACCTGGTGGGTGCCGCTGGTGATCGGGTCCAGTTCTTTGGAAAGATCAAACCCGTTGCCCCAGAACGGGCAGAAATAAATATGCGAATCGCGGAACCAGACCATGCACGCCGCGTTCCAATAGGTATCCAGCGCGATCTTAAAGTCAGTATTCGCGTCGATCTTCGGTTTCCAGCCGAATTTTACGATTTCGGAATGGGTCTTGGAGGTCGATTTGAAGGTATATCTGCCGCTGGTGATCGCGGTTTTATAATCGGTTCCGGTAAAGCCCAGAGATTCCAGCGTAACGGTATCATAATCGGTCGTGTACTTATCCGGAATGATCTTACCGAAACCGGAGAAACGCTGTTTTGCAACACCGTCGCCAACAAAGCAGACCATTCCGTTGGGTGTGGCCATCTCGCCGGCATCGTTGGAAAGGTAGCCGCCCTCGGTCTGATAATAATCGGTATATCCGTCGGCCTTGGTTTCGCCGTCGATCTTCAAAAATACATAGTCTTTCCCGTAATTCGGGCCGGCGGTCACGCGCAGTCTGCCGAATTCGAGTTGATGGGTACCTTCGGTGATCGGATCAAGTGCCCCGAACAGTTCCTCGAATCCGCCGGTCCAACCGGGGCAGAAATAGATATGCGAACCGCGGAACCAGACCATGCACGCCGCGTTCCAATAGGTATCCAGCGCGAGTTTCCAGTCGCCGCCCTCATCGTCGCTGACGTTTGCCTTCCAGCCGAGTTTGATGATTTCGGAATGGGTTTTGGATTTCGCGTTGAAGGTATATCTGCCGCTTTCGAGGACAGTTTCGTAATCCGTGCCGTACTGATCCAGATCCGCCAGCGTGACGGTATCGTAATCATCGGTATACGCTTCCGGCAGGGCGGTAATATCATCACCGAACTTGATATCGGCGATTTTCGTGCCTTCCGGAACCGTGGTCATGACACGGAATTTTGCCGCGGCATAGTTGATCTCCTCGGGTTCTTCCCCTTCGACGGGTTCTTCCGCTTCGGAATGCGGAATGGTCATCAGGCGGATCGAATAGTGGAACCATCCGTCGCCGTCCGGCGTTGTTTCCATTTCAAGACCTTCGCTGCCGTTCTGCAATAAAAATGACGGCGAAGTATATTCCTGTTCCTCATCCGTCAGACGGAATTTGATGCCGTCTTCCGAAATGTCCCTGTTCAGGTCAAAATCAAGCGTCTTGCCGGCGGTAAGATAATTATCCAGTTTGCCCGGCAGATCATAATACTGACCTCTTGTAAGGTCGCGTCCGGGATCCGTAATAACCGCGAAAACCGTTTGCAGCGGCGCAGCGATAGCGCTTACAAACAACGCGACCACGGCGATCATGGCGATGATCTTATTTCCTTTTTTAAATTCTCGAATATTCATTGTGATCTCCCTTTTATTAAAAAGATAGATTATATATAAAACCCGGAACGGGATTTGTACGGGTACAAATTCCGCAGATGACGGGAATTGAATCCATAACGGTACAGCCACGGTGCACATCAAAGCCGTTTTCCGACCGCGCGGTTATGCGCTCAATTCCTGCCACCTTACCTTTTGGGGCAGTTTCCTGCCCCAAACGGTATTGTCATTCACTTATCGGTTATGATCCGCCCGATAAATCAATTCCATCTGTTGGTCAAAGCCGTCAGTGCCGAATAATCGGAAGTGTTATTGTGGAAGAAGCTGTAAATCGTCTTGGCGATCGGCTTTGCTTCGTACGGATAGTCAAGATCGTCACCCGAATAGAAGATACCGTAGTTGGTTTCCTGCGAGCTCCAGCCGTTATCCTCCGAAACGTTGGCAAGCTTGTAAATGAAGGCTACGTCAACGAAGGTTGCTTGCGTATCAAGCGCATTCAAAGCGGCCTTCATGTTGGCGGCAACATTGGTCTTGTTGCGAGTGCCGTTATCGGAAATACCGGTTTCGGTCAGCCATACGCGGCTGCCGCCGTCACCGTGAGCCTTTGCAATGTTATAAAACTCATTCAAAAGACCGACGTAATCGGATTCGTCAATGAGGATCGATCTGTTTTGGAAATCCGGATAGACGTGAACGGCAAGAATGGTGAAGTAGTTGTCGATACGCTTATCGGCAACGGTCTGACCGGTCGGGTAGTTGCCCGATTCGATGCACTTGTAGAATTCATCAACGAAGTTCTTTTCGACCTGCTTGACGTTAGCATAGCTGATGGCCGGCGTGGTGACCTGAATGGTCGGGTTGACCGACTTAACAGCCTTGGAAACGTACCAGCAAACGTCTGCCATGATACCGGCCTTTTCCTTAACGGTGAACTTATAGGCGGCCTGCTCTTCCTCTGTTGTATCCCAGCTTACACCGCGTTTTTCCATACGGGAAGTGGTGAGGTTCGGCTCGTTGTACGGTTCAACATACTTGATTTCCGGGAAGCGGGTAGCAAGCAGGCGGAAGGCCTCTGCGTTGATGTTCAGCCAGGTGATATACATATCACGTTCGGTTACCGGATCCGGAATCGTAATGTTGTGACCGATAAACTGACCGTCAACAAAAACGTATTCACTCGGAACGACAAACGCATCGGAAACGTATAGAATTTCGGTAATGCCGCGCTGTGTCAGCTCGTCGATCTGTTCACGCAAGATCGCTGCCTGTTCTTCGTTCCAGGACAGCTTTGTGCCGCTACAGTGGAACAGACGGTTGATGCTGAAGCCCAGGCGGTAGTAGGAAGCGCCCATGGTGGCAGTCGCGTCTGCAATGTAGGCCGGGGTTTTGGTTTCGTTTGCACCGGTACCGTCTTCATTGACGTGTTCCTGCATACCAAGTGCCAAAGCGCCGGTTCTGGTGTGGTTATTCGAAGCGGCAAAGTCTTTCATCATCGCGACCAGATCGCGGACGTCGACCGCACCGTCAATGTTGTAATCGGCAACAGCATCTTCAACGGTCAACACACCCAGAATGACCTGTTTCAGCGCAACGATATCATTCGCGTTTACAACGCCGTTGTTATCAACATCACCGCGCAGACCGATATGACCGCCGATTTCGTAATAAGGCGCGATCTTATTGTTATCGCTGCCCCAATAGGCGAAGAAGAGTTCGTTGGAAATGGTGCAGGTGGTATTAAACGGTTCGGAAACGTACTGGTTATCGTTTACCACGCCTGCTGCAACATAATCTTCGGCGATCAACTCATCGTCAATTTTTACGTAAACGTAATATTTACCTGCGTTATTGCCGGACTTGATCTTCAAGCGGGCGATTTCAACATTATGAGAGGAGCCCGGTGTAAGGGGTGTCGCGAGGTCAACATCCGGGCCGTAGCCGGGACGCAGCCACACGTTTCCGTTCGGGTGAGCCGTCGACGGTTCGGACAGCTGTACGCCGAACATATAGTCCATCGTATCAGCCGTTACATGATCGAAGGAGAACTGGACTTTCGGAACCGTTCCGACCGTCCAACGATATTTAAGGATAGCCGAGCCGGTCGGCGAAGTGCGGTTATAGGTCAGGATCGAGGGGCTGGCCTGTGTGGTTTCCGCACCAACCGGATTGCCGTTCTGCATCAGATCGGCATAGTCGATTTCATCATACGGTTCGTAAACGGTTTCAAGTTCAACCGGAGCCAGTTTGCCGAGGTTGTTTGCCGCCACGCCGGACCAGTAGCCGAACATGATTTCGTTGGAAAGGCTCAGCGTATTGGCGCCAAAGGTGTACTGACCGTTTGCGTCGACTTCATTATAAGCCTCAGCGACCAGTTGCTTATTCATCTTCAAATAAGTGTAGTACTTACCGGCATTCGGTCCGCTGACGACCTTCAAACGACCCATTTCAAATTCAATGGTTTCGCCTGCGGCGATCGAATGATCAAAGTCATTCTGAACGCCCTGTGTCTGACCGGGCATAAACCAGTAGGCACCGTTTGCACCGGCACCATCGCCGTTCGGTTCTTTGACCCAAACGCCAAACGGATAACTCATATCACCGCCCGGCAATTTGTCAAAGGACGTCTGGAATTTCGCCACGTCACCGGCCGTCCAGTTAAAGTGGAGAATGGCCGAGTAGGACGGGGAGGTGCGGTTGTAGGTGTAGGTCTGACCGCCGTTGAGGGTGATTTCGCCGGTAACGGGCATACCACCCAAATAGAGGTCGGTGAAGTTGAGTTCATCGTAGGCATCGTATTCTTCCTTGATCGGCGAAGCGCTGATCTTGGTGCCTTCGGTGCCGTAAACCTCGAACACGATGTTGTCGGACAGGTGGTAATCGTTAAGGTAACTGCCATCCGGCGCGACACCGTCATAGTAATAGCTGACGATATCTTCGTCGTCAACCTTTAAGTATACGTAATACTTACCGGCATTCTCGCCCTTTTTGACCTTCAAACGACCGAATTCGATATCGTAAGACTGACCCGGAACAAGTGCCTCATCAAGATTGACAAGGGTATCCGGCGTGGTCGGATCGACCTGCCATGCACCGTTGTCCCCTGCAACGGTACCATAGTTATCCTGATTCGGATACTTGGCGCACAGGGTGAACGGGAAAGCATTGGACTGATCGAAGAAGGCGGTGATTTTCGCCACAGAGCCTGCCGTCCAACGGAATCTGAGGATGGCGGAATGGGTCGGCGAAGTGCGGTTATAGGTAAAAGTGGTCTGTCCGGTCAGATCGGTTTCGTTGGAAAGCGGCTGACCGTTCAACAACAGACCGTTATAACTGATCTCATCGTAATCGTAATAGATCGAATCATCCGGATCTTCACTGCCGGTTTCAACAGCGGCGATCTTGTTGTTGTTGCCGCCCCAATCGGCGA
>JAZRWX010000003.1:0-8608 GCA_045599905.1 Acutalibacteraceae bacterium | reverse complement strand
GCCGTACGGATCCGTACATTTATAATATTCCGTTACCTGCACCGCTTTGTCGTGATTGTATTTACCTTTCCAATAGTTGTCCGACGTTATGGACGTGCCCTTCATGACGGCAGGGTCGCGCTTGGCCCAATCCTCGCCGGGGAAATTCCGGGCAAGCATATTACGGCTGATATCGGTGGTTTTCAGCCGGATATCCTTGGTAAGATCGTAGGCGCGCGCGACCGTGTCGGGATTCAGTTTCTTGCATCCGCTTTCATCATAGTCAGAGGAAGCGAACCAAAGACCGGCATCGGACCCTTTCATATCCCGTATATCAGCCGTATGACCGAGGTCATAATCGCACATCGCACTTTCCAGTACGACATCACCCAGCGTGGTGTACCCTACGGCACTGCCGGAGCATCCGACCGCCAGAATATAAGAATTGGAATAATCAAAGCGGTTATCGCTTAAAACCGCCGCTGTGGTCATTGCCGCGTTGACTTTTCCGACTCCCGTAATATACATTGCCACCCCGTTTTCGGGACTGTAATAGAGATCGGTTCCGCCGGTGACCGAATATACGTCGCAGTTTTTCAAATATTCCTCAAAAAACATCTGTGCTTCGCCGGGGGCGTCGCCCTTCATTTCGCCGATTTCAAAGTGCGGTACGATAAGTGCCTTGACCGGCAGTTTTTCTGTTTCTTTTTTACAACCGCAGGTCATAAACATCACTGCGAACACAAGGAACGTAAGTATAACTTTTTTCATAAAAAATCCCCTTTTCTGACTGTACGGTGAAAGTATAGCACAATTATCAACATCAAGTCAACAATGTATCTGCGGAAAGCTACTTGTAATGCCGAAAAACTTATTGCGTACAAATCAACAACTGTTTTTATTCAAAATAACCAAAAATGTACCCGTATTTTCAAAAAAAATAACGCAAAATGCATTTTAGGTATTGAAAAAAGTAAAATTATGTATTAAAATATATATAACTCAATTTTTGGAGGTTATTTTTTATGAAAAGAATTTTAGCTGTTCTCATGGTACTTGCCCTGATGGTAAGCTGCTTCTGCGCTTGCGGCGAAAAAGCCGCCGACAGCAAGAGCGGTGACAAAGTCATCCGCCTGGGTGTTTTCGAACCGGCTTCCGGTGACTCCGGCGCGGGCGGTAAAAAAGAAATGCTCGGTATGCAGTACGCAAACTCGAAAAATCCAACCGTTGAAATCGGCGGAGAAGAGTACAAAGTCGAATTGGTTTATGCCGATAACGGTTCCGACCAGTCCAAGGCCCCGGCCGCTGCTTCGGAATTAGTCGGCAAAGACGTTGCCATGGTCCTCGGTTCTTACGGTTCCGGCGTTTCCATTGCCGCTTCCGAAACCTTTAAGAACGCCGGTCTGGCGGCTTTGGGTGTTACCTGCACCAACCCGAACGTTACCGCGGGCAACGACCACTATTTCCGCATCTGCTTCCTCGATCCGTTCCAGGGCACCGTACTGGCCAACTTCGCAAAGGATAAGTTCCAGGCGAAAAAGGCATACTGCCTCGGCGAACTCGGCAACGAATACGACCAGGGTCTGGTCAGCTTCTTCTCGCAGGCGTTTGAAAAAGCCGGCGGTAAGGTGATCAAAGATTCCTTCCCGACCAACAACTCCGATTTCAGCTCTTATATCAACAAAGCCAAGAGCGAAAAATGTGACGTTATGTTCTGCCCGGTTTCCATTGCTTACGCGACCCAGATCGTTTCGCAGGCCGCCGCTTTGGGTGTTGAATTCCCGATCCTCGGTTCAGATACGCTGGACGACAACATGGTTCTGGATGCCGCAAAAGGCACAAACATCAAACTGTACGTTTCGACCTTCTACGCAGAAGGCGGTAACAAAGACTTTGACGCCGGCGTCAAAGAATATATCAACGGCAATGCCGATGCCAAAACCGCCAACGGCGGCAATGACACCGTTTCCGCTGTCACCGCCATGGGTTACGACGCTTACTATGTAGCGCTGGAAGCCATAAAGGCCGCGAATTCCGCTGATCCCGCCGACATCAAAGCCGCTCTTCCGTCTGTGAAGTACACCGGCGTTTCGGGCGATATCGCCTTTGACGAAATCGGCGACGCAATCCGTGACACCGCCTATATCAAGGGCGCCGACACCGCGAATGCCGCATGGGTCTTCGAAACGCAGCAGACCGTTGCCAAGTAAAACAGTTCAATCCGTTAAAGGGAAGCCCCTTGCGGGGGCTTCCCTTTGATCATTTCTAAACACCTGAAAACCTTTCGTTTTTGCGATGTTTATAAGAGGTAAGATATGGAATTTTTCATTTCACAAATACTGTCCGGTATTTCGTTGGGCGGGCAATACGCGCTGATCGCCATCGGGTACACCATGGTTTACGGCATTCTGCGCCTGATCAACTTTGCCCACGGTGACGTATTTATGGTCGCCGGACTGTTTATGATCTACTTATCGGCTTCCCTGCCGATCTATGTCAGCATTCCGCTGATGATCGTTCTGACGGTCATTTTAGGTTTTATTATCGAGCGCGCGGCGTATAAACCGCTGCGTTCCGCACCGAGAATGTCGGTCATGATCTCCGCCATCGGTGTCAGTTATCTGTTGCAGAATCTGGCCCTTTACGCGACCGGCGGTCAGCCCAAGACCTATACTTCCATTCCCGGTATTTCCAAAACCATTAAAATTTTCGGCGCGCCAACCAGAATGGTCACGATCATTACGCCGGTGTTGGTGATCGCGCTGGTCATTCTGCTGACCCTGCTGATCAATCATACCAAGATCGGTATTGCCATGCGTGCCGTCGCGAAAGACTTTGAAACCAGCCAGTTGATGGGCGTTAAGATCAATTCGGTCATTTCCGCCACATTCATCATCAGCTCGTTCCTTGCCGCCGTCGGCAGTCTGTTATACTTCACCAACTATCCGACCGTTGTCCCGATGTCGGGCGCCATGCCGGGCTTAAAAGCGTTCGTTGCCGCTGTTTTCGGCGGGATCGGATCGGTGCCGGGCGCGGTGATCGGCGCGTTTATTATCGGAATCTGCGAAACGCTGATCAAGGGTACCGACTTTGCCGTATTTTCGGATGCGTTCACCTTTGCACTGCTGATCGTTATTCTGATCGTTAAACCGACCGGTATTTTCGGCGAAAAGGCAACCGATAAGGTTTAAGAGGGAGGATGAACGGAATGCAAAAAACAAAAAAGAAAATCAGCATCGGCTCCCTCATCACACTCGGTATTATTCTGGCGGTACTGCTGTTGACGGTGATACTGGAAAACACCATGAACCCCAACTCGCTGTTGTTTACCGTCATTCGTAAAGGCGCGGTGTACTCGCTGGTCGCCGTTTCAATGAACCTGCTGAACGGATTTACGGGACTTTTTTCGCTGGGACAAGCCGGATTCATGCTGTTGGGCGCTTACACCTACGCGATCCTGACGATTCCGGGAAACGTGCGTGACAGCATTTATTATCTGTTCCAGGGTTCTTCCATTCATTTCAGTTTTGTCAATATGTTTGAATCCGTTTTCGGAACGGAAGGCGCCGGCGCAACGGTCAGCTTGATTTTAGGGGTATTGATCGCCATTATCTGCGCAGGCATCATCGCCGCCGTCTTCGCGTATCTGATCGGTCTGCCGGTCCTTCGCCTGAAAAGTGACTATCTGGCGATCGCGACACTGGGATTTGCCGAAATCCTGCGCGCCATCTTCCAATGGGAAAAACTCGGTAAAGTCACCAACGGCGCCAACGCGCTGCGCGGCTATCCGACCTTTGCGGATTTCAACATAAAGGACAGCATGGGCAGGATCGTTTTCCGCCTTTCTTCCTTTGTCCCCGTACTGCTGGCAGGTATCTGCATTTTCATCATCGTCCTGCTGATCAATTCTTCTTACGGACGCGCGTTCAAAGCCATCCGTGATGATGAGATCGCCGCCGAGGCCATGGGGATCAATCTGGCAAAACATAAGCGCCTTTCGTTCTGCATCAGTTCTTTCTTCGCAGGTGTGGGCGGTGCGCTGTTTGCCATGTTTGCCTCGACCGTGCAGGCAAAAACATTCACCTCCGCCATGACCTATGAGATCCTGCTGATCGTCGTTATCGGCGGTATCGGCTCCATTTCGGGCAGCTGCATTGCTTCATTCCTGTATATTGCCTGCTCTGAATGGTGGTTGCGTTTTCTGGATAACGAACAGTACATCGGTGATTTCAAGGTTCCGCTGATGCGAAACGGTTTCCGTATGGTCGTTTTCTCGATCATCATCGTTATCATCGTTCTGTTCTTCCGCAAGGGGATCATGGGCGATAAGGAACTACCCGATCTGTTCAACCGGATCAAGATTAAAAAGCCGAAGGAGGTCAAAACCGATGAGCAATAATGTCCTCCACGTTGAAAACGTCACCATGCAGTTCGGCGGTGTGGTCGCGGTAAACAATCTTTCACTGGATATTCCGGAAGGGAAGATCGTTGCCCTGATCGGGCCGAACGGTGCCGGAAAAACAACCGCTTTCAACTGCATTACCGGTGTTTATGAACCGACCAACGGTCTGGTGGAATTTATGAGCGAGCCGATCGTCCGCAATCATCCGACCGGAAAAATGAAAAAGAATTACAAAGGCATCAACGGCGATTCCTATCTCGGAAAAGTACTGGCGCCCACGCCGGATATCATTACCCAAAAAGGGATCGCGCGTACGTTCCAGAATATCCGCCTTTGGAAGAGCATGACCGTTTTTGAAAACGTACTGCTTGCCAAACATATGCGCGCAAAACAGAATTTCCTTTCCGCCACTTTCCGCGGCAACGCCAAAGAAGAAAAGCGGATGCGGGAGGAAACCATGGCGCTTCTGGTCGAGCAGGGTCTTGACAAATACAAAGACGAGATCGCGACCAGTCTGCCTTACGGTTTACAGCGCCGTCTGGAAATCGCGCGTGCGCTGGCCAGCGATCCGAAACTTTTGCTGCTGGACGAGCCGGCCGCGGGCATGAATCCGCAGGAAACGCAGGAACTGGCGGCGTTCATCCGGGAGATCCGTGAAAAATACGATCTGACGATCTTCCTGATCGAACACCACATGGATCTTGTCATGCAGATCTCCGACTATATTTACGTTATCGACTTCGGCAGTGAGATCGCCCAGGGCGTTCCCGCCGAGATCCAATCGAATCAGCGCGTAATCGACGCATATCTGGGGGTTGTTGAAGATGAGTAACGCAATACTGAAAATCAATGACTTAAAGGTCAATTACGGCGGCATTGAAGCGGTAAAGGGAATCAGTCTGGAAGTCAACGCAGGCGAGATCGTCACGCTGATCGGCGCGAACGGCGCCGGAAAAAGTTCCATGCTGCGTTCCATCGTCGGTCTGGTCAAACCGGCTTCGGGTTCCATTGAATTCGAGGGTGAGAATATTGCCGGAATGGACACAACCTCGATCGTGACCAAGGGCATTACACTGGTGCCGGAAGGACGAAAGATCTTCCCCGATCTGACCGTCGAAGAAAACCTGAAAATCGGCGCGTACCTGCGCAAGGACGATTACAGCAAGGATATGGACTGGGTCTATTCCCTGTTCCCCCGGCTGAAAGAACGTCACTGGCAGGCAGGCGGAACGCTTTCGGGCGGTGAACAGCAGATGCTTGCCGTCGGTCGCGCGTTGATGAGCAAACCGAAGATCTTAATGATGGACGAACCATCTTTGGGATTGGCACCGCTGGTCGTCCGCGATATTTTCGAGATCATCAAAACCATTAACAGCGAAGGCATTACCGTTTTGCTGAACGAACAGAACGCCAACATGGCACTGAAAGTTGCCCACCACGGATACGTTCTGGAAACCGGCAGACTGATCATGCAGGGCACCGGTGCGGAATTGCTTGAAAACGAAGAGATCAAAGAGGCCTACCTCGGCAAACAGAAACAATAATATGTATACAGGCACAGGTCCGGTAAAGACCTGTGCCTGTTTTTTGATACAAAAAACCGCTGTCGGGAATTGCCGACAGCGGTCGTTTCAATTTATATTTTATATTACAGCGTATGGGTATCTTCCGGAACGGAAAGGTTGGAATAAACCATTACATACCCGAAATCCGATTCCTCGCAGGGAACAAAGAGAGAAGTTGCCGTCATCTCATACGATTCACCGTCATGGGGTTTCACCGTGACGCGGGTGCAGACGGTATAACTGTCATCCTCATTTTCCTCAACGGTCAGCAACTGATGCGCATATTCCGTATATCCGCGCGGTATGATGTAAACGTAGCCGTCCTTTTGCGGGAACGCCGTGTTGACCGACGAATAATCGTCGATCGTGATTCCGTACATCATTGCCAGATAATCGGACACGTAATCGGCGGCGACGTAATCTCCTTCCCGAAGATCCGCAAGCGCCAATACCGCGTCGTTGACCAGAGTTTCAAAAGACTGAAAATCCGTATCGTACGCATAATTGCGGTTCAGCATATTCAAAAAGCGTGCGCCCAGCGCCTCATCACAAAGGGGCTGTGCGTCAGCCACGGAAACAGCCGCAACGTTTTCGGGTGCCGGCTTGGCTTCAGGTACCGGGGCCTGTGCCGGAAACGCACAGTACGCACCGATCATAACGGCGCACAATACCGCGACAAACACAAAAATTCCGCATGATTTCATCACGATATGCACCTCCGCCGTTGTTGATATTTTTATTATACACTTTCGCACGCAAAATGGCAGGAACAATTCGGTTACAAATCGTTTCAAAACTGTTACATTTTCCGTCAGATTATCACGCAAACGGAACGACGGTTTGTTCAGGTTGGACAAAAACCCGTATTTTTATAATAACTGCATAAATTTTTTGATAAAAAATGAAAAAATTAGTTGTAAATCCCAAAAAACTATGGTATACTACATCATAACAAGATTGATTTTTGATCAATCCGGTATTTATTTTTTTAGAGGAGTGTATCACATTGAAACAATATTCGTCTGATCGAATCAAAAATATTGCCTTGTTAGGTCACGGAGGTGCAGGTAAAACCACACTGGCTGACGCCATTCTGTTCTACGGAAAAGCCAGCGACCGCATCGGCAAATCCGCCGACGGCACTTCGCTGATGGACTTTGACGCCGAAGAAAAGAAACGTAAAGTTTCGGTTTCCACCGCGGTCTATGCGTTGGAATTCGGAGATGACAAACTGAACCTGATCGACGTACCGGGACAGTTCGACTTTGCCGGCGGTATTACCGAAGCGCTGGCCGCCGCCGATTCCGCCGTTATCGTCGTTTCGGGTAAATCCGGTATGACCGTCGGTGCCAAGCAGGCGTTCGACAAAGCCCGGGCTCAGGGCAAAGCCGTCGGTTTCTTCATCGGCAAACTGGATTCCAGCCACGCGCATTTCTATCAGGTCCTGTCGATCATGACCGCAAACTTCGGTTCGGTCATCTGCCCGCTGTTCGTTCCGTACGTTGAAGGCGAAGCAGTCAAATGTTACGTGGATTTAATTGACAATAAGGCCTATATCTTTGACGGACTGACCGCGAAAGAGACCGCCCTGCCGCAAAGCGACGAGCTGGATCAGATGCGCAGTCTGATGCTGGAAGCCGTTGCTTCCGCCGACGACGAACTGATGGAAAAATATTTCGGCGGTGAGGAATTCACCCATGACGAGATCATTACCGGTCTGCGTGCCGGCATCAAGAACGGTGACATCTGCCCCGTTTACGCCGGTGTTCAGCAGTTGGGCGACGGCATTTCCTGCTTCGTTAACAGTCTTTTGGAACTGATGCCCGCCACCGCGGACACCGCCACCACGCTGACCGACGGCAGTGAATACAAAGCCGACGCCGGTGAAGCGGCGATCCGTATTTTCAAGACCATTGCCGACCCGTTTGTCGGTAAACTGTCTTATTTCCGCGTCCTTTCCGGCACAGTCAAAGGCGATATGCGCCTGAAAAACAGCCGTACCGGCAACGAGGAACGTCTGTCCAAAGTCATGCTGCTGAAAGGCGGCAAGCAGGAAGATATCGCCGCCATCAGCGCGGGCGATATCGGCTCGGTTTCCAAACTGGGCGATGTGCTGACCGGCGACACCCTTTCCGAAAGCGGAAAAATCGAAGCCGCGGCAATGGAATTCCCGGCACCTTCCCTTTCGACAGCGGTCTATCCGCAGAAAAAGGGCGACGAAGAAAAGATTTCTTCAGGTCTGAACCGTCTGGCGGAAGAAGATCCGACCATTGCGGTATCTTACAATCATGAAACCCATGAGCAGATCCTTTCCGCAATGGGTGAACAACATATCGACGTGATCGTTTCCCGTTTGAAGAGCAAATTCGGCGCGGATGTCATTTTACAGACGCCGAAAGTCGCTTACCGTGAAACCATCCGCAAAGCCGTCAAGGCGCAGGGCCGCCACAAGAAACAGTCCGGCGGTCACGGTCAGTTCGGTGACGTATGGATCGAATTCGAGCCGTGCGACAGCGATGAACTGATCTTTGAAGAAAAGGTATTCGGCGGTGCGGTTCCGAAGAACTTCTTCCCCGCTGTTGAAAAAGGCTTGCGTGACAGCGTGACAAAGGGCGTTTTGGCAGGTTTCCCGATGGTCGGTATCAAGGCCACGCTGGTAGAC
>JAZRWX010000002.1:0-6306 GCA_045599905.1 Acutalibacteraceae bacterium | reverse complement strand
TGCATTTGAACATATTGTTCAGCGCACAATTTCAGAATTTCTGCAAACGTAGTTTGCGAAACATTTTTTGGAGGTTTATTATTATGAAAAAGACAGAATTAGTTGCTGCTATCGCCGACAAGGCCGGCTTGACCAAGAAAGATGCTGAAAAAGCACTTGCCGCATTCATCGACACTGTTACCGATGCTTTGAAAGACGGTGACAAAGTTCAGCTGATCGGCTTCGGTTCTTTCGAAGTTCGTGAACGCGCTGCCCGTACCGGTATCAATCCGGCTACCAAAGCGAAAATCGAAATTGCCGCTTCCAAGACCCCGGTCTTCAAAGCCGGCGCTGCTTTCAAGGCTGCTATCGACTAATAACAAAGTCATTTCAAGCCGTCCTTCGGGACGGCTTGATTTTTTCGGGTGAAAATCATGCGATTGGATAAATACTTAAAAGTTTCCCGTCTTATCAAACGCAGAACGGTCGCCAACGACGCCTGCGACGCCGGACGGGTATCGGTCAACGGAAAACCGGCGCGCGCGTCCTATGACATCAAGGTCGGCGACGTGATCGAAATTTCTTTCGGTACCCGGGACATCAAGGCGGAGGTGCTGGACGTCAGCGAGGTCGTCCGCAAGGACGACGCGGCATTGCTCTACCGTTTGATCGACACAGAATAAAAACATAGACCGGTCATCTGTTTCATATACTGGAACAGATGATTTTTTTATTTGGAGGGGTCTGAATGGCGGAAAATCTGTCCGTTGAGCATACCTTTTCGCTGATCGACCGTGCGCGGCTGAATCTGACCGGCGTACGGGAAGTGCGCGCATTTGACGAAGAAACGCTGCTGCTGGATACGGTGGCGGGACGGCTGACCGTAAAGGGGGAGCAACTGAAAATCTCGGCGTTTCACCGTGAAACGGGTGATTTCTGTGCCGAAGGAAAATTTCACGCGTTCGCCTATGCTTCCAAAACCAAAAACCGCGGACTGTCCGCGTTGTTCCGCTGATGACGTGGGAGATCCATACGGCGGCACAGACGCTGACCTTTTTGTGGTCGCTTTTGCTGGGCGCGGTCCTGTGCGGCTGGTACGATCTGTTCCGGCTTTGGCGAAGGCAGGCGCGGTGCGGCGTGATCACGGTCTTTTTTCAGGATATCCTTTTCTGGACGGTCAGCGCCGCCGTAACGTTTCTGTTTTTACTGGCGCGCGAAAACGGCGCCGTAAGGTGGTACGTTCTGTTTGGCACGGCGATCGGTTTCCTGCTCTGGCGGCGAACGGTCGGGGCAATACTCTTCCGTTTGGCGGATCGCGTTTCCGGTGTTTTTCGTAAAGTGTTTTCCGCAATTTTTTCTCCGTTTGCCAAAATTTTCGGTATTGGCTTTTCGTTTTGGCGCAAAAAAATGACAATTTATTTAAAAAAGTATAAAAATATGGGTTTTCGGCGAAAAAACTCTTGAAAAACCGTAGAGGGTTGTTGTATACTAATGTAAATAGTTTTGTATGCGGAGAGTTTGCTTATGGCAAGAAAGAAAAAGCAGCGCAAAAGTATTATCGTGCGGCTGTTGGTGATCGGTTTGTCGGTTTACATGATCCTGGAACTGAAAAACCTGTATACCGGCTTGATTGCTAAGGAAAAAGAGTTGGCGGATATGCAGCAGCAGGTCGTTGCCGAAGAAGCAAAAGTCAACGATTTGAAGTCACTTCTGGAAGACGGATCCGAAGCCACGCTGATCGAACGCGCGGCACGGGAACGGCTGGACTACGGTTATCCGTACGAAACTTATTATATCGCGCAGCAGTAATATTTTTGAGGGGGACGTTTCACTTTTATGGAGTTGAAAGTCGGAGATTTGGTCGAAGGCAAAGTTACGGGAATCAAGAACTACGGTGCGTTCGTTGATATCGGCGAGGGAAAGTCCGGTATGGTATTTATATCGGAAATCGCCAATACCTACGTGAGCGATATCAATGATTTTCTGAAAATGGGCGATGCCGTCAAGGCAATGATCATCAGCATCGGGGATGACGGAAAGATCGGGTTAAGTATCAAACGCACACTGGAACCTCAGCGGAACGGCGGCAATCGCGGAACGGGTGCGCCCCGCCGTGAACGGAAACCCGCCCCCAAGCCGGACGGGTCGTATGTCTGGATGCCGCATAAAGAGGAATCCGCTTCGCTGGATGACATGATCAATCGTTTCAAAGCCACCAGCGATGAAAAATTTTCCGATCTGAAACGCCGTAATCCGGAAGCCCGCCGTACCAAACGCGGCGCCGGTGTAAAATAATCAAGCGATCATTCGGGCAGAATCCGCCGAACGCCGGCAGGGTTCTGTCCTTTTATTGAAATGGGGATCTTATGGAACAAATCAATCTGATCGCGCCGTGTCTGTTCGGCGTCGAGGGCATCGCGGCTGACGAATTCCGCCGCATGGGTTTCGAGCAGGTCACGGTCGAGGACGGCCGTGTAAAACTGGTCGGGGATGAAAACCTGCTGGCACGCGCGAATCTGTGTTCGCGCTTCGCCGAACGTATTCTGATCAATATGGGCGAATTTCACGTCGAAACCTTTACCGAACTGTTCGATAACGTGAAAAAACTGCCGTGGGAACGGTTCATCGCCGAAAAAGACGCGTTCCCGGTCACCGGGTCGTCGCTGTCTTCGCAACTGCACAGCATTCCGGATTGTCAGTCCATCATCAAAAAGGCGGTAGTGGAACGGCTGAAAATAAAATACGGTGTTTCGTGGTTCGAGGAAACGGGCCCCGAAAACCGCATCCGCTTTTCCATCCGCAAAGACCGTGTCACGGTCATGATCGACACGTCGGGGGAAGGTCTGCATAAACGGGGTTACCGCCGTCATTCCAATGACGCGCCGCTGAAAGAAACGCTGGGCGCGGCGATGTGTGATACGGCACGCATTTTCCCCGATACGCTGTTTTTCGACCCGATGTGCGGTAGCGGTACACTGCTGATCGAATCGGCGCTGATGGCGGCGAATATCGCGCCAGGACTGCACCGTGCCTTTTCGGCGGAACGCTTTTCGTGGATGCCGCAGGCGGTCTGGCAGGAAGAACGCACCCGTGCTATGGATCTGGTGCGTCACGGGGTGGAGTTCCGCGCGGTCGGGTACGATATCGACCCCGCCGCCGTTGAACTGACCGTGGCAAACGCCAAAAAGGCGGGCGTGGAAAAGTATATCAGCGCGTCGGTCGCCGGCGTGGCGGACTTTACCCTGCCGGACGACCGTTTTACCCTGGTGACCAATCCGCCTTACGGCGAACGTCTGCTGGACGTCCGTGCCGCCGAACGGCTGTACGGTGTCATGGGGGAACGCTTTGAACCCGGCGCGGGCAGAAAATATTTCATTATCAGTCCGCATGACGAATTCGAAAAGCATTTCGGTCGTCCTGCCGACAAACGGCGGAAACTGTATAACGGCATGATCAAATGCCAGTTGTTTATGTATTTCAAAAATCCGATTAAGGGGAAGTAAAATATGAAATATGTGTTTATCGTCAACCCCGTTGCAGGCAAAGGGAATCTGCAAAAACTGCTGATCCCCCGGATCAAGACGTATTTTGAGGAACATCCCGGTGAGTATGAGATCCACGTCACCACCTCGCGCGGGGATACCGAGGATTATTCGCGCCGGCTGGCGCAAAGCGGTCAGCAAATGCGTATTTTCGCCTGCGGCGGCGAAGGTACGGTATTCGACGTGGTGAACGGCGTTTTCGGTCACGATAACGTGGCGGTCGGGGTCGTTCCGTGCGGATCGGCGAATGATTTTCTGAAATATTTTGATACCGTTGAGCCGTTTTCCGACATCGCGGCGCTGATCGGCGGCTGTGAAGAGCCGATCGACCTGATCCGTGCCGGGGACCGCTACTGCGTGAACGGATGCTCGGTCGGGATGGATGCCATGGTCGCGCGGGATATGAGTATTTTCAAGCACTGGCCGCTGGTTTCCGGAAAACTGGCGTATAAACTGGCCGTCGCGTGCAATTTTTTTAAGATCCGTCTGGGCGTGAAAATCAGTCTTTCGGTCGATGAACAGCCGGCCGAACAGCAGAACTGTCTGTTTGCCGTGATCGCGAACGCGCCGTATTACGGCGGCGGTTACAAGGGCGCGCCGAACGCGCATCCGCATGACGGGGAACTGGACTTTACACTGGTGAAAACCATTTCACATATCAAGGCGCTGGGCTTTTTGCCCAAGTATGAAAAGGGTGAATTTGAAGAATTCCCGTTCTGTTCGACCGCGCGCTGCCGACAGATGCGTTTCACCGCCGGAAAACCCGTTCCGGTCAATATGGATGGCGAGATTTTCGAGAGCACGGACATGACCTTTTCGATCGTGCCGGCGGCGATCCGTTTTGTGCTTCCGATCGGCGTTTCGCTGCGAAAAAACACGAAAAAACAAGATTTTGTTAAAAAAGATTAAATAATTTTTGACTTTACTTGACTTTTATAAAAAAAGGGTTAAAATGGTATTGTAATATTTTTTTGGAGGGATTGCGTTATGACAATCAAACCGTTAGCAGATAACGTTGTCGTAAAGGCAACGGCGGCAGAAGAAACCACCAAAAGCGGTATCGTTCTGACGTCCAAGGCACAGGAAAAACCGCAGATCATGGAAGTTATTGCTGTCGGCCCCGGCGGCATGGTAGACGGAAAAGAAATTCCAATGACCGTAAAACCCGGCGACAAGGTCATCGCCGCCAAGTATTCCGGAACTGACGTCAAGATCGAAGACGAGGAATATTCCGTTCTTCATCTGGCGGATATTTTGGCAATCGTAGAATAATCGGAGGTTTTTATTATGGCAAAGCAAATCATTTTCGGTGAAGATGCCCGCAAAGCATTGCAGACGGGTGTTGATAAACTGGCTAATACCGTTAAGGTCACGTTGGGACCCAAGGGCAGAAACGTGGTACTGGATAAAAAATACGGCGCTCCGCTGATCACTAACGACGGTGTGACCATCGCCAAAGAAATCGAACTGGACGATCCGTTTGAAAACATGGGCGCTCAACTGGTCAAGGAAGTTTCGGTCAAGACCAACGATGCCGCCGGTGACGGCACCACCACCGCGACCGTTCTGGCGCAGGCGCTGATCAACGACGGTATGAAAAACGTCGCCGCGGGCGCGAACCCGATGATCGTGAAAAAAGGTATCCGTTCGGCGGTCGATACCGCGATCGAAACCATCGTCAACAATTCCAAAAAAGTTTCCGGCAGTGCCGATATTGCGCGTGTTGCCACCGTTTCTTCGGGCGATGCCGCGATCGGTGACTTGATCGCTGAAGCCATGGAAAAGGTTTCCGCCGACGGTGTCATCACGGTCGAGGAATCCAAGACTGCCACGACCTATTCCGAAGTGGTCGAGGGAATGCAGTTTGACCGCGGATACATCACCCCCTATATGGCGACCGATACCGATAAAATGGAAGCCGTCATCGACAACGCGCTCATCCTGATCACCGATAAGAAAATCAGCAACATTCAGGAGATCCTGCCGCTGTTGGAACAGATCGTTCAGGCAGGCAGAAAACTGCTGATCATTGCCGAAGATATCGAAGGCGAAGCCCTTTCGACCATCATCGTCAATAAACTGCGCGGAACCTTTACCTGCGTTGCCGTCAAGGCACCCGGCTTCGGTGACCGCCGCAAGGAAATGTTGCAGGATATCGCCATTCTGACCGGAGGTCAGGTCATTTCCGAAGAACTCGGCCTGCAATTGAAAGACACCACCATGGATCAGTTGGGTCATGCCCGTCAGGTCAAGGTCAATAAAGAAAACACCATCATTGTTGACGGTGCCGGCGAAAAGGAATATATTGCCGACCGCGTCAAACAGATCCGCAATCAGATCGCCGAAACCACTTCGGATTTCGACCGTGAAAAATTGCAGGAACGTCTGGCAAAACTGGCAGGCGGCGTAGCCGTTATCAAAGTCGGCGCCGCGACCGAAATCGAAATGAAAGAACAGAAACTTCGCGTGGAAGACGCGCTTTCCGCCACCCGTGCCGCGGTGGAAGAAGGCATTGTCGCCGGCGGTGGTGTTGCGCTGCTGAACGCGATCCCGGCGGTGGAAGCGCTGCTTGAAAAGACGCAGGGCGACGAAAAAACCGGTGTGGCGATCGTGCTGAAAGCACTGGAAGCCCCGATCCGTCAGATCGCTTATAACGCCGGCATCGAAGGTTCGGTCATCGTTGATAAGATCCTGACTTCCGGCAAGAACAACTACGGTTTCAACGCGTTCAGCGAAGAATATACCGATATGATCGAAGCCGGTATCGTCGATCCGACCAAGGTCA
>JAZRWX010000001.1:0-2459 GCA_045599905.1 Acutalibacteraceae bacterium | reverse complement strand
CGGTATAAAAATATATTGACGGTACGCGAACGGAAAAATCCGCAAAATCCTCACTGCTCATCATTGCCGCCATTTCTTCAACGTTTTCGTCCCCGACGATTTTTCCGGCAGAAGTCCGGATGTCGTCGCATAACGCGGAGTCGTTTATCAGGCAGGACAGATATTCCGAAGATTCGATCTTACAGGTGCATCCCGACAGTTCCGCGCACGATTCGGCAATTTTGCGAACAGAATCAAAAAGGAAACGGTCCACTTTGGCATCATAGGTGCGAATGGTTCCTTTCATTTCGGCCGTATCGGGTACCACGTTATGGGAATTGCCCGAATGGAACGCCCCGATCGAACAAACGCAATTTTCCAGCGGATCCGTCTGCCGGGTCGTCAATGTCTGAATATTATTGTAAATATTTACCGCCGCCGCCAAAGCGTCCGAACCGGTTTGCGGAACGGTGGCGTGAGCGGTTTTTCCGAAAACCGTCACGGTAAAGTTACGGCACGAAGCCATAAACGGTCCTTTGTGGATGCCGATCTTACCGCTGTCAAGATCGGACGTGACGTGCTGGGCGATCATCATATCCACGCCGTCAAGTATTCCGTTTCGGATCATCAGCGCCGGGGCGCTTTCGGCACCCTCTTCATTCGGCTGAAAAATCAAACGGACTCTGCACGGGATCTGATCACGCATTTGATACAGAATTTTTGCCGCCGCAAGCAGGCAGGCGGTATGGGTATCGTGTCCGCAGGCGTGCATAAATCCCTCGTGTTTGGAAGCGAACGGCAGACCCGTTTTTTCCGTGATCGGCAAAGCATCCATATCCGCCCGCAAAGCGATCGTTTTCCCTGTCTTTTCGGGATTGATATCGCAAACCAGACTGCACGGTGCATATTTGTCTGTATATTCCAGACCGATCTCGCGCAGTTTTTCCCCGACCAGTTTCGACGTTTTGGGCAGATCATATCCGATTTCGGGACAGCGGTGCAGTTGTCTTCTGGTTTGGATCAGGTAGTCCTTATCAACATATTTTACCAACACAAACACATCCTTATTTCGTGCCGAATGCTTTTTCAAAACGGCGGATCGCTTCTTGCAGATCATTGTACGAAGAAGCGTAGCAAATGCGGATAAAGCCCTCACCGCCGGGACCGAACGCGCTTCCCGGTGCGGTCACGACGTGTGTCTTTTCCAGAATGTACTCCGCCGCGTCCACCGAGCTCATACCGGATCCCGTAATATTCGGAAAAACGTAAAACGCCCCCTTGGGGCAAAGGCAGGAAAAGCCGTTGATGCGGTTTAATCCGTCCACGATCAAATGACGGTTTTTATCGTATTCTTTCACCATATACGCCACGTCTTCCTGCCCGTGATACAGCGCCTCGATCGCCGCCATCTGCATGGGTTCCGGCACGCTGGCGATCATATTTTCGTGCAGTTTTATCAGATTTTCGGTAATATGTTCATTGGCACAGATATACCCGACGCGGAAACCGGTCATGGCATAGGTTTTCGACAGGCTGTTGACGGTAATGACGTAATCTTCCAGTCCCGGAAAGGATGCCAGACTTTTCTGTTTGAACCCGTCATACGCCAGAAGTTCATACGGCTCGTCGGAAATGATATAAATCCTATGTTTTTTCACCAGTTCGGCGATCTCTTTCAGATCGTTTTCGTCCAGCACGCCGCCGGTCGGATTCGAGGGTGAATTGATAATGATCAGTTTGGTTTTTTCGGTGATCAGCGGCTCGATAATATCCGCCGTCATTTTGAAATCGTTTTCCTCGCTGACCTGCGCGTAAACGGCCTTGGCGTTGACCATATCGATCTGTCCGCGATAATCCGGCCAGTTCGGGCCTTGCAGGATCACTTCGTCACCGGGGTTGACCAGCGTCACCATCACCAGCATCAGCGCCTGCGTCGCGCCCGCGGTGACGATCAGATTCTTGTCGGGATCACATTTGATCCCGTTTTCATGAAGCAGTTTCCATGCGATCGCTTTTCGCAACTCCGGGATCCCGGCGTTCGGGGTGTATTTGGTCTTGCCCAATTCCAACCCTTTTATACCGGCGTCGATAATATGCTGCGGAGTGGTAAAGCCCGGTTCACCCAGCGACAGGTTGATGGCGTCATCATAATTCTTTGCCAGTTCAAACATCCGTCTTACGCCCGATTGAACGGCGTTTTGCGCCGCGGTACTTAACAATAATTCTTGATTCATAGTCGCTTTCCTTCTTTAACGATCAAATTGACTTATTTTTCCTAAAACATTGCGTTGATTCGTGACAGAAGTTCCCGTACCAACAGGTTGCCGCCCTCGTGACCGGTCACGCCGCTGGAAACGTAGGCGCTGTAATGCCCGGCCTTTTCCGCCTTTGCGGTCGGCAGATATCCGCCGGAGCCGCAGGCAAGTTGGATCAAAATAGTTTGTTTGGCAAAACTTCTGGCACGGAAGTCGGATCGTAGC